>CAYRTP010000001.1:0-86309 GCA_964427175.1 uncultured Clostridium sp.
CTGCCGTGTACATCTGGCTGGTGTACTACGGATGGCAAATATATTATAACAGGAGATCTTACCATGAAGATCGGAGCACAATTTTTCACCATCCGTGACTTCTGTACCACCACGGAGGGACTGGACGAGTCCATGAAGAAGGTAGCCGACATCGGCTACAAGCACATCCAGCTGTCGGGCGTTTGCCCTTACGAGGCTGACTGGATGGCCGAGCGTCTGAAGGCCTACGGCCTGGAGGCCAACATTACCCATTTCAACTACGATAAGATCGTAGGCGAGACCGATGCTACCATTGCCTTCCATGATACCATGGGATGCAAGTACATCGGTGTGGGCGGCAACCCCCGCGGTGTCAATCCCGAGGGCCTGGCTACCATGGCCGCCGAGATCAAGCCCGCGCTGGCCAAGATCGTGGCCAGCGGTCACAAGTTCATGTACCACAACCACAACATGGAGTTTGCCCGCTTTGACGGCAAGACCTTCCTGGACCTCCTCTGCGAGACCTTCACTCCCGAGGAGTGCGGCGTGACCCTGGACACCTACTGGGCGATGGCGGGCGGTGCCGACCCCGCTTACTGGCTCCGCAAGCTGGACGGCCGCGTCAACTGCGTCCACTTCAAGGACATGGTCTTCTCCCAGGCTGACTGGAACGTCCGCATGGCCGCCATCGGTGACGGCAACATGAACTACCCCGAGATCCTCAAGGCCTGCGAGGACGCTCACGTAGAGTACGGCTTCGTGGAGCAGGACAACTGCTACGATATGGATCCCTTCGTAGCCCTCAAGCGCAGCTACGATTACCTCCACGCACAGGGCTTGGAGTAATAGGGAACGAGGAGAACGAGGGGCGCTGCCCGCTGGGGTGTATGAGGCGCGTTCTTTTGCCTTCCCCTGTGGGGAAGGGGGACCATCCGAAGGATGGTGGATGAGGAGAACGGTTTTTCAATTCTGCTCTTCTTTTGTCTGCTATAACGTTCAAAAAGAAATTATTTCCATAAAAGAAAGGAAATCATCATCATGAAAAAAGTAAGAATCGGTATTCTGGGTATCGGTAACATGGGTTCCGGCCACTACGGCAACATCCTGGGCGGTGCTTGCCCCGAGCTGGAGGTCACCGCGGTTTGTGACCTCAACCCCGCCCGTCTGGAGTGGGCCGCCGCTGAGCTGGCCAACCGCCGCGCCGCCCGTCCCGAGGCCAATCTGCCCGACGTGGCTTGCTTCGCTGACGGCGACGAGATGTTCAAGTCCGGCCTGATCGACGCGGTCATCATTGCCATCCCCCACTACGGCCATCCCGTTTACGCCGTCAAGGCTATGCAGGCAGGTCTCCACGTTATGTGCGAGAAGCCCGCGGGCGTGTACACCCTCCAGGTCCGCGAGATGATCGCAGAGGCTGACAAGCATCCCGAGCTCAAGTTCGGTATGATGTTCAACCAGCGTACCAACCATATCTACCGCAAGGTCCGCGAGATCATCGCCTCGGGCGAGCTGGGTCAGATCAAGCGTACCTCCTGGATCATCACCAACTGGTACCGTCCCCAGGCTTACTACGATTCGGGCGCATGGCGCGCAACCTGGTCCGGCGAGGGCGGCGGCGTTCTGCTGAACCAGTGCCCCCACAACCTGGATCTGTTCCAGTGGATCTGCGGTATGCCCAAGGTAGTCGATGCCAAGCTCCACTTCGGTAAGTGGCACGACATCGAGGTCGAGGACGACGTAACCGCCTATTTCGAATATGAGAACGGTGCCACCGGTACCTTCATCACCACCACGGGTGACGCTCCCGGTACCAACCGCCTGGAGATCGTCTGCGACGGCGGTACCATCGTGACCGACGGCGGCTCCATCACCCTCATCAAGCTGGATACCCCCGAGTCTGAGTTCTCGGCCAAGGCCACCAGCCCCTTCTCCAGCCCCGCTGCCAAGCATGTACCCGTGGAGTCCGACGGTCAGAATCCCCAGCACATCGGCGTGCTCAACGCCTTTGCCGGCGCTATCCTCCGCGACGAGCCCCTGGTGGCCGACGGCCGCGAGGGCATCAACGGCCTGACCATCTCCAACGCTATGCACCTCTCCGCATGGACCGGCGAGACCGTGACCCTGCCCTTCGACGAGGAGAAGTACCGCGACCTGCTCTTCGAGCACGTCAAGACCTCCCGCCGCAAGGAGAACATCGAGTCGGTGTTCGCTTCCACCGAGGGAACCTACAACAGCTGATGCTGCTTGCGTGACAAGTGACGAGTGACAAGCGACGGGGCGCAGAAACGCTCCTCGGAGCTTGTCACTCCCATTTTTAAAGGAGACTTTGCCATGAAACTGGATCTGGATCTGGATATTGAACAATTCTGGAAGGACGAGGATCGATCCCACGAGGATAACTGCTTTGCCAAGAGCAATCCCCAGGTGGCCCTGGGCATCCGCATGAGCGACGAGTGCGTCTTCGCCGAGCTGGGTGAGGAGGGACAGCCCTGGGGCTATACCGACCCCGTGCGGCGGTATGACCTGAACTGCCGCTACAATGAGAAGGCCCGCAAGATCGTGGGCCGACCTCTCCTGGCCGAGAATAAGCCTCTGCCTCCCGACAAGCAACCCAAGGTCACCATTCCCGGCTACCGCCAGATCGGTGAGGTGTTCGGTGGTCAGTACGTCTTCGACGGTACCACCACCTGGCTCAAGGGTACCCTGAATGATGCCGAGGACCTGGCCAAGAAGCTGAAGGAGGTCCGCGCTCTGACCGAAAACCCCGAGGCATTCCGCAAGTTCGTCCTCCCCGCTGATTGGGATGAACGGTGCAAGGCCGTCTACGAGCTGTACGGTCAGCGCCCCGGCTGCTTCAGCAGTGTCCGAGGCCCCGTGACCCTGGCTACCTCGGTGTTCGGCACCGAGAATCTGCTGTTTTTGTACTACGATGACGAACCCCTGTTCACCGAGTTCGCCGATGCCATCGGAGACGTGCTGTTGGCCTATATCGACCTGATGGCCCGCGAGGCGGGGATGGATCCCGACAACCTCCACCACGGCTTCGGCTTCTGCGATGACGACAGCAATCTCCTGACTCCCGATATGTACAAGGCCTTCGGCTACCGCGTGCTCAAGCGGGTGTTCGACAAGACCGCCTCCAACCCGGAAGATTGGCGCTACCAGCACTCAGATTCGGCTATGGGGCATCTGATCCCTCTGCTGGCTGATTTCAATCTGACGGGCTGTAACTTCGGCCCCACCGTCACGGTGCGGGAGATCCGCAAGTATATGCCGAGGACCCGTATCGACGGCCAATTGGCCCCCTTCACCTTCATGCGTAACGTGGAGGAGGACATCATAGCCGAGGTCAAGCGGGACTGCGAGATGGCCAAGGAGGGGGACCTCCGCGGTCTGAATCTCTCCACCGCGGGCTCCATCAACAACGGCTCTCTGCTCACCAGTATGCGGGTTGTCATGGCGGCCATTCAGAATTACGGCCGATATTGAGAAATTTGACTTCCTGCTGATTGACAAATCTATCCAAGCTATGCTATAATGATAGGGCAGTACCGCGACCTACCGTGTGCGGTACTGCCCTAAAATTTCCACTACCCCATCGAAAGGAGCCGCCATGAGCCGACCCAATCACGCCCTCCCCATCATAGCCGTTCTCTGCGTAGTCCTGCTTCTGCTGGCGCACATGGCGGTGATCTTCAGCTTTTCTTCCGAGAGCCGCGAGGAGTCGGGAAGCCGAAGCGAGGCCATCACCAAGGCCATAGCCCGCCTTCTGAATCCCTCCTTCGATGATATGACCGCCGAGGAGCAGACCGCATGGGTGGAGAACCTTCACTTTGCGGTCCGCAAGACCGCCCATTTCCTGGAATACGCCCTCCTGGGTATTCTGTCTACGGGACTGCTCCTGCTCCTGCGCCGTCATGGCTGGGCGAGGATCCCCTGCCTGTATACTTGGTTGATCCCCGCGGTGTTCTGCCTGATCTACGCCGCCTCGGATGAGCTCCACCAGCTGTTCGTGGATCGGGGAGCCCAGGTGCAGGACGTGGTGCTGGACTTCTGCGGTGCCCTGTTCGGGATGAGCTGTCTGCACCTTCTCGTGTGGGGGATTTCCGCCCGACGCGCCCGTCGGGGAGAGGGAAGGGAGGAGCGCGTATGAAGACTACCCGCTATCAGCTCCCGTCCCGCGATCCCAAAATCTCCTTCAAGGCCGCCGTGGTGGCGGACCTCCATGACCGACCCTACGGCGAGATCCTGACCATTCTGCGCCGTGAGCTGCCCGATCTTATCCTCATTCCGGGGGATCTGACCGAGTGGCTGAAGCCTGAACGGGAGCCCTCCGACCGTCCCGGTCTGGGTCTGCTGGTGGAGTGCGCCGCCCTCGCACCCACCTTTTACTCCTTCGGGAACCACGAGATCGGAGGCTGTCACGGCCGCATCTACAAGGCCAAGCTGGCGGGCGCGGGAGAGCTCCCCGCTTTCGAGCTGGCTCCCAAATGGAAGGCTATTATTGAATCGAGCGGCGCGATCCTGCTGGATGGGGCCTTCGTGAAATGGAATGGCCTGGTGATCGGCGGCCTGGGCTCGGGGCTTCTCAATCCTGGCTGGGTGCCCGACCTGGATTGGCTGGGGGACTTTACCGCCGCGGCGGGTTACAAGCTCCTGCTCTGCCACCATCCCGAGTATTTCCACCGCTACCTTCGCCCCTATGACATTGACCTCGTCGTGTCGGGCCACGCCCACGGCGGGCAGTGGCGGATCTTCGGTCGGGGAGTCTACGCCCCCGATCAGCACCTGTTCCCCAAGTACACCTCGGGTGTTCACGAGGATCGACTGGTGATCTCCCGCGGCGTAGCCAACACCCTGTCCCCCATCCCCCGTTTTTTCAATCGGCGGGAGGTTTTGGTGGTGGAGTGCGGTGGAACGTGATGAAATCGCACAGGATTGCTCCAAGCACAAAGGGAGCGGCCCGAGGATGGGCCGCTCCCGTTTTTCAGTTATTGGAGTAACGCTTTGAAATCCTCCCGATCGCGTAGCGGATCGTAGATATGTTCTCTGCGCAAACTGTCTTGCATCTGTTCGGGAATCGACTTGTTTAGGTCGTCTCTTCCGACGGATACATAGGGCAGGGAGGATGGATAGGAACGGAGGGCGGATAAACGGTCAAACGCACAGCAGGTGTATTGCCTTTTTTCCATTACCGTTTGTTTCGCGTGGTCCAGCATGGTCTGCAAGTATTCGATAGCCTTGCCATAATTCCCCTCTTGAATCTCAAACTGGGCGCGCTTTTGGTATGCACAACACAGATTCGTGTGAAACTCCAGGTAATTTTCGTCAGGAAATACGGTTTTCAGCACCGCTTCCTCGGTGTCAAGAGCCGCGAGCACGTGAGGAGCCTTTTGCTCTGCGAAATAGTAGATGTTGGAGAGAGAGTGGCAAAGATCCAGCAGCGCGAGTTTGGAGAGCTTTTGGCGATGCGCGATCAGTTTTTCTCCCTGTAAACACATCTCTATCGCCTTGTCGCGGGTGATGTTTTTTTGAGTCGGAAACATTTCCGCATACTTCAAGGCTTCATCATACTGCTCCATGTTTTTGTAACATACCATCGTGTTCCATATTGCAGTTTCTCGGATTTTCGGGTCCTCGCATTCCTCAATGACAATGATATTACGCCGAATGGCCCGCTCCATCATTTCCGGAGAATAGGACAAGGCAGGGTCTTCCTTGTATTTTGAATTGTGTGCCAAATACATCTCCATAGATGCCAGCCATACGAGATATTTGTAGTCTCTCGGATATTCGTTGACCGCTTGCAACGCCATCTGGTAACCTTTTTCTATATCGTACATCCAATAATTGTCGCAATATTTGTTAAGCTCGACGCGGCGTGCATCCTTTTCCTCGGATTTCCCGCTCAACAATTCATCGGCAGATACGTGCAAAATCTTCGTCAGCGGTATGATTAAGGCCAGATCGGGCGTCGTCATTCCGCATTCCCATTTGGACACAGCCTTGTCGGTCACGCCTAAATAATCGGCTAAGCGCTCCTGTGTCAGATCATTCTTTTTTCTGAGTTCCTTGATCCGTTGCCCAATTTGATTCATGGTGTTACCTCACATTATCATAGTAAGCTCGGCCTTGCTTCTGAATACAGTATACCATATTTTCGCAAATCCTGCAACCCCCGCGTTGTCGAACAAAACTCTCTTGCGGGGAGAGTTTTGGCGCGATTTATTATGGAAAGGGAGCGCCCCGCAAAACGGGCCGCTCCCTTTGCGTATTCGGTTCGGATCTCTCCGAATGCTTGCGGTTATGCTTGCAACCGTCTTTTCAGATTGGACAGCCATTTGTTTACGGCTTTTTCGTGTTGCTTATAGTAAGAAGCGACATTTTCGCTACCGCCCCGGATGCCCAGACAGGTCGTGTAGACAAGGGCAGAAATGGAGGTGGTTCCGTCACAGTAGGCGATTGCGGGATCGAATACGATGGTATTGCAAATGAGCTCCACCATGTCACGGTCGTCGGGTGCCTCGGATACCCGAAGCTGAAGCACCTCGTCATAGTATTTTTCGCGGACCAGGGTTCTGGAATAGTAGCCCATCAGCTCAAGGACCTGACCAACCATGTCCTTGTTTTTGACCGTGGAGGGAACCGCCAGGTTGTTGCCCCAATGGACGTGGGCGTAATTCTCCTGGGCCTCGTCGTATTTCGGCATGGGCAACATACCGACGGCGAAACTGGACTCCAGATACTGTGTGCCCAGCTCGTGTTGAGTGAAATAGGAGGTTCCGTCCAGGAAATTGATGACCTTGGACTCATCCCCCTCGTCGGCGTATATCCAAAAATACACGCTTTCATTTTTCGTCCAGGTGAGGAGCTTGTCATAGAGATCGATCAGACGGTCGCCGTACATGGACAGTACGTAGTCGTCACTTTCGTTTCGAGTGAATACGTAGATATCGGAGGCCTGCATGAACGCGGCTCCACCGACATCCCAAAGCGTAGAAAAACCGTAGGTGTCCTGATTATTGCGCTCTCCGTCTCCGTTGTCGACGTACAGTCCCGTCGTGATGGATACCAGCTTGTCCAGGGTCCAGCTTCCGTTGCGGACATCCTCGTAGGGCACGGCTATGTTGGCTTTTTTCATCAGATTCTTGTTGCAGTAGAGCATATAGACGGTGTAGCGGCAGATATCGCCCATGCCGATGTAATAGTGTCCGTTTACGGCAAGGCTATCCATGACCTTCTGATTCCAATAGGGCTGCTCTACCGAGAAATCGGGCAGATCCTGAAAATCCAAAGCGTAATTCCGTGTGAGGAAGGAACTGACATCGTAGTACGGATGGGTGATACCCAGCTGGTATTCATCGTCACCCGACATGATGATGGGACCAAGCACATCCAAAATGTGTTCCCCGCCGTCCTCTATTTCAAACTCGACCCCCAAATGCTCCTCGACTCTCGTGTTCATTTCGTACAGGGTATCGTTGAGGACACCTTCTCCGTCCTGACCGACACCGTAATTCTCGGCGTAATACCATCCGTCGGTACTCCAACCGATCATGCGGAATTTTGCGCCGTTGTAATCGGTTTCGGGAATATCGGGGAAGTAGGAGATTTCGGTTTCGGTGTTGGCGTTGGTCGCGGCATCTGTGGTTGCGTCAAGGGGATCGGTGTCGCCCGAGGTAGCGCAGGCAGTCAGCGACGAGGCCAGCAAAAGGGCTGCCAGGATGGAAGATAGCGTGCGTTTCATAGTCTTGTCCTTTCTTTGTCAATGCGGTGGATTGAGTTATTTCTTGTATATTTGATATACGCTATAACTTTATCACAAATTATATATATTTATATGTATGATTTGTTAATATTCTGTGAATACCAAGCCGACGGGTTGGATTCATTGGCTCAGAATTGCGGACTTTCTCATCAAAAGATCATCGGTCTCGATAGCCGCCTCCAGGGCATCCATACCCAAGCGGTCGATGCAAGCACCCAAACGCTCCTTGGCGTAGCCGTTTTCCTTGTACCACAGCATGACCTTCTCGATCACGGCGGGCACCTCCTCCACGGCGTAGACCGAGCGGAGCAGGGTACCGATGCGCTGGGTCTTGCCCCAGGTACCGCCCACGTAGATACGGCAGACCGATTCCGCCGTTTTGGGGACCGCCCCGAAGGGGCACTTGCCCACGCAGACACCGCAGTGGGTGCACTTGGCGGGGTCAATGACCGCCTTGCCGTCCACCATGGATACCGCCTTGGAAGGGCACCCCTCGGCCACCAGGCACTTCTTGCACCCACGGCAGAGCTTAGAATCAAAGGAGAAGGCCAGACAGCCCTCGACACCCACGTCGTTGAGGCTGGGCTTCATACAGCTGTTGGGGCAACCGCCCACGCCGATCTTGAACTTGTGGGGGAGCTTGACATCCCGCATCCCCACGTAGAAACGGTCGTAAATGACCTTGGCCAGAGCCCGCGTGTCGATGTTGCCATAGACGCAGGTGGTGCCCTTGCAGGCGGTCACGGGGCGCACCTTGGCACCCGTTCCGCCGAATTTCAGCCCCCGCTCGGCCATAAAGGCCTCGGCCGCGGGGATCTGCTCAAAGGGAATGCCCACGATTTCGGCGGTCAGACGGGCGGTGAAGATCACCTCTCCGTTTCCGAAACGCTCGGCGCAATCCGCCAGGGCGCGAAGCTCGTGGGGGGTAAACTGACCCGCCACCGTGACGAGACGGCCCGAGAAGCACTCGGTCCCGCGGTTCTGCAGGAAGCCCCTGCCCTTAACGCTCATGATCTGTTCCTTCGTGATACTCATAGTTGTCCATCCTTTTCAAATTGTAATGGCCTGTCCGCAGGACAGGTAGTGGAGTCGATCCATGCGGGTCCGCATGAAGCCGTACTGTTCGATACCCGTGCAATGACAGGTATAAAAGACGGTTTGGTGTGCCTGTAATTGCCGTGCCACCCGACCCAGGCGTTCGTCGAGGGCCATTTTGGAGACGTGGAAGCCTCCCACCAGTACGTCGGGGGAGAACCATTCCGCAATGTCCACGATGCCCTTGTGAGAGCATCCGCTGATGAGGATGCGGCGGCTGTTCCCCTGCTCGTCCGTCTCGCGGACCAGGAGATACTGCTCGTGGCGGAAATCATCGGGGATACGGCTATCCCCCACCTGCTCGGTCAGCCCGAAATGTCCCAGGCTGTTGGGGCGATCCAGGCCGTTGCAGGTCATGAGGACCAGCCCCTCCGACAGCTCCGTGCGGTCCTCGGTAAAGCGAAGGCGGGGATGATCGCGGAGGGCGGGATCCAACCCAATGTAAGCCCCCTTGGCGTTGAAGCGGGGAAGGAAGCTGTCCCGATGCAGGTAAACGGGAGCGCGGCGGTTGACCTCCAAAAAGGTCCGGAGCCCTCCGCCGTGATCGTAGTGACCGTGGGAGAGAATCGCCAGATCCACCTGAGACAGATCCACGCCCAAGGCCTCGGCGTTCCCGGAAAAGAGGTCTGTCTGCCCCATATCAAAGAGGATCCTATGAGCTCCCGTCTCGATGTAGAGGGACAGGCCGTGCTCGGTCCCGATCCCGTCGCGGTGGGTGGTATTTTCCAAAAGCGAGATGATCTTCACGGCGGAAAGGCCTCCTTGGGTTGCGTCTTTTTTTGGTCGAATGTGATTGACACGGGCGGATTCCTGTGGTATAATACCCTATTATATCATGGATTCCTGCGTCTGTCAAGGAGCCAAAATCAATTTAAAGGACAAAGCCTCATGAAACGATACGTCATCACCCTGGCGGCGGCCCTGTTGCTCTGCGTCACAGCAGGGACTCTGCTCGCCTCCTGCGGGACTGCTCCCGCCCCGTCGGAGCGGGAGGACACCGTTCTGACCATCACCGATGCCCTGGACCGTGAGGTCCGCGTGAACCCCAAGCCCACCCGTGTAGCCGCCCTTCTGGGGAGCTTTGCCGACGTATGGGTGCTGGCGGGCGGTGAGCTCTGCGCCGCCGCCGAGGACGCTTGGGAGGACTTCGGCCTGGAGCTGACGAATGCGGTCAATATCGGCGGAGCCCACTCCCCCAACCTGGAAATGCTCCTGTCGGCTGACCCCGACCTGGTGCTGGCCAGTGCCTCCACCGCCTCTCACGTGGAGATGCTGGCTCCCCTGGAGGCCGTGGGGATCACGGTGATCTACTTCAACGTGGATAATTTCGATGACTACCTCTCCATGCTGGACACCTGTACCGATCTGACGGGCCGTAAGGACCTCTACGAGCAAAACGGCCTCAAGGTCGGGGAGCAGATCCAGGCCATCAAAGACACCTACGCCGCCTCCGATCCCACCGAGGGAGAGCGGACCATCCTGCTCCTCCGCGCTTCCTCGGGGTCGGTCAAGGCCAAGGGGAGCGAGGGAACCATCCTGGGGGAGATGCTGGCCGATATGGGTTGCGTCAATATCGCGGACAGCGACAACAGCCTGTTGGAGCATCTCAGCGTGGAGGCGGTCATCCGCGAGGAGCCCCACCGCATCTTCGTGGTGACCATGGGGAGCAATACCCAAGCCGCCATGGCTTCCCTGGAAACGCTCATGGCAGAAAATCCCGCTTGGGGGACCCTGGAGGCTGTGCGGGAGGGACGGCTCCACGTCATGGAAAAATCCCTGTTCAATCTGAAGCCCAATGATCGCTGGGGGGAGGCGTACCAAAAGCTCTATGAAACACTCATCCAAGACTGAATATCCCATCCTGCGGGCCTATACGGCGGGCGGGTGCCTGCTGATTCTGGCGGCGGTGACTGGCCTCCTGTTGGGAGCCACCAGACTGGACGCGGGGGATCTGCTGACCGCCCTGTCCCAAGGTGATTGGAACCATCCCACGGTCCGCATCCTGCTCTACGTCCGCCTGCCTCGGGTGTGGGGAGCCTTGATCTGCGGAAGTGCCCTGGCCATGTCGGGGTGCGTGATTCAGAACGTCCTCCACAACCGCCTGGCATCCCCCAGCATCGTGGGTGTCAACGCAGGCGCGGGGCTGGCGGTGACGGTCTGCTCCGCCCTGGGGATTTTAGGGGGCTGGCGGCTGTCCCTGTTCGCCTTTTTGGGGGGATTCTGCGCCGTCATGCTGGTCAGCCTGGGAGCCCAACGCTGGCGCGCCTCCAAGGGTACCGTGATCCTCATGGGCGTAGCCCTGAACAGCCTGCTTGGGGCGGTCTCGGATACCGTCAGGACCCTGTCCCCTGACGTGAGTATTCTGACAAATGATTTCAAGGTGGGCGACTTCTCGTCGGTCACCTACGGGAGCTTGATCCCCGCTACGATGGTGATCCTGGCGGCCCTGGCGGTCCTGCTGACCCTGTCCACCACCCTGGACGTGCTGTCCCTGGGGGAGGAGACCGCCCGCGGGCTCGGTCTGCGGACGGGGCTTGCGCGGACAGGCCTGCTCCTGCTGGCGGCCCTCCTGGCGGGGGCTGCGGTGAGCGTCTGCGGTCTGCTCTCCTTCGTGGGCCTTCTGGTGCCTCACGCCGTCCGACGGGGAACCGCAGGAGCGGCGGGGCAGAGCCGCCACCTCATCCCCCTGTGCGCCCTGTTCGGAGGGGGCTTCGTCACCCTGTGCGATACCCTGGCGCGGGTACTGTTCTCCCCCTACGAGATCCCCGTGGGCATCATCATGGCTTTTTTGGGCGCGCCCTTTTTCCTGTTCATCCTCATCAAAGGGAAGGGAGGGGAGCATCATGCTTGAGATCCGAAATCTGACCGCTGGATACCGCGGTAAAGCGGTCCTGCAGGACCTGTCCCTGACCCTGCCGCGAAACTGCCTGACGGGGATCATCGGCCCCAACGGGCGCGGTAAAAGCACCCTCCTCAAGGCCGCCCTGGGCCTCATTTCCCCCATGGGCGGGGAGGTGCTGGCAGATGGTCGGTCCTTGCAGGACCTCAAACGCCGCGAAATCGCCCGTCATGTGGCCTACCTGGCCCAAGGGCAGAGTATCCCCGACATGACGGTGGAGCAATTGGTGCTCCAGGGCCGTTTCCCTCATTTGAACTACCCGAACGGCTACAGCCGTCGGGACCGCGAGATGGCCCGCGCCGCCATGGAGCGGGTGGGGATCACCCACCTGGCGGGAGTGCCTTTGGCCGCCCTGTCGGGTGGTATGCGGCAGACCGTCTACATCGCCATGGCCTTGACCCAGGATACACCGTATATCCTGCTGGACGAGCCTACTACCTACCTGGATCCTGCCCATCAGCTGTCTCTCATGGGGCTGTTGCGGGAGATCGCCCGAGAGGGCCGAGGCGTGGCGGCGGTGATGCACGATCTGCCCCTGGCCCTGTCCTACTCGGACCGCATCGCCGTCATGGCGGAGGGACGGATGATCCTGACCGCCTCCCCACGGGAGGTAGTCAACTCGGGGGTCATCGAGGAAGTGTTCGGAGTCCGCGTCCGAGAGGACGGCGAGGGCTTCCGACTGTGTTACGGTCCCCATACGACAAATCATTAGGAGGTAATCATTCATTATGCGGAAAATATGTCAACGTGTATTGGCGGCAGGGCTGTTGGTCAGCTCCTGCCTGGCCTTTGGAGGATGCCGAGGAGAGCCCGAAACAACGGCTCCCGTCGGCTGTACCGCCGATCTGATCGTGAACGGCAACCCCGTCCTTTTCGTGGAGGAATCTCAAAAGCAGACCTGGGAGGAGCCCCTTGCCAAGCTCCTAGCCAACGTGGAGGTCCCCTACGGCGAAAAGGGAGAGATCCTGGGTGAGGAACCCATCGACCCCGATTCCCCCTCGGTTCCCATGAATTACTGCTGTGGTCTGCTGGATGTTAATCTGGACGGTGTCCCCGAGCTGTTGGTCCATCCCTTCGGTTACTTCGGCTCCTCGGGCTGTGCTACCTACTATGCCTACGATATCCACACGGGTCAGAAAATCGGAGAGATCGATGACGGCTGTGGAGAGGACACCTGGTGCGTGTACTACGATATCCAAGAGGAACGCTTTCGGTTGGTGGGTCAATACTGGCTGCGGGGCGGCTGGTCCGCGCGGGATCGATACCTGTCTTTCCTCACGTATTATGCGGAGTTGGGTGAATACGGGAACGATATCTACCTCCACACCTTTCACCACATAGATGCGAACCAGGAGATCCTGGAGGATCCAGATCCTACCGACAGCTACTACGTGGCCACCTGGGAGGAGATCTATTCCAATACCTCCTATTTCGTAGACGGAGAGATGGTCTACCTGGACGATTACTACGATGCCTACGACCGCTTTGTGGCGGATCATATCCGCATTCCCGAGACCACCCTGCAGCTGATCCGGTGGGACGATGTCAGCGAGGATGAGGACAGCTACGAGGAAAAGGCGAAAAAGATGGCGAAGGCACTGATCAGTACGGATCAGAAGTTCTTGGTCTACCCCAAGATCAGCAAGGGAGGCGGGGTATGATCTACTATACTTCGGACCTGCATCTGGGTCATCAGAACATCATCCGCCTGTGCAACCGTCCTTTTGCCGACGTGGAGGAGATGGATGAGGCCCTGATCGAGAACTGGAACCGTCGGGTAGGGAAGGACGACCTGGTGTACCTCCTGGGGGACATCGTATGGCAGCGAAAAAAGGTCCCCTACTACATGGAACGCCTGCAGGGCCGTAAGATCCTCATCAGTACAGGGAATCACGATGCCCCTTGGGTGAATCGGGAGGAGTATCGGGGGTATTTCGAGCTGGTGGTGCCCTATCTGGAGACCAAGCTCCACGGCCACCCCGTTACCCTGTGCCACTACCCCATGCTGGAGTGGAGGGACAGCCGCGAGGAGAGTGAGGCCAAGCTGGGGTATCTCATCCACGGCCACATCCACAACCGCGTTTCGGAGGAGTACCGTATGCTGTATATCCAGCACAACGCCCTCAACGCGGGGGTGGACATCAACAACTTTGCCCCCGCCACCTTTGAGGAGCTGTTGGAGAATAATCGGATATTCAAGCTAAGTGCGCTTCAATCCGAGGAAGATCGGGACCGCCTGTTGGCGGGGTATGCACAAATACAATTGTAAAATAAGAAGGAGATTGACTATGTTTTTCAATGATTTGAAGCTCGGCATGACGGTGGAGATTTCTCCCGCCGTGATCGAGACCGAGAAGATGCTGGATTTCGCCCGCCTGTATGACAATATCCCCCTGCACACCGACGAGGAGTACGCCAAAAAGACCCCCTTCGGCAAGCTGATCGCCCCGGGGGTCATGTCCTTTATGTCGGTGTGGGCCAAGTATCTGGAGGTGGATTTCTTCGGTGAGGAGCTGCTGGCGGGCAAGTCCACCAAGATCGAATGGCTGAAGCCCGTGTTCGCGGAGGATATCCTGACGGGACGGGCCACGGTGACCCGCCTGGTGCCCCGCAACCCACGGAACGGCTTGGTGGAGATCTCCATTGAGGCCCGCAATCAGCATGGGGAGTTGGTGCTGACCAATATTACCGAGGCGGTGGTGAAGTGTCGGGCGGAGGTTTGAGAGGAAACTTTCTTCTATATGTGGCAACTTGAAGCGGATTCTCGCAACTGTTACTCGCCCAAAAAGACAGAGGGTGCCAATCGGCACCCTCTGCTTTTTGGAGCGAGTAACGGGAATCGAACCCTATCCAACTCACAAAAAGCCATTGATATATAAAGACAATTAAAAACCGTCCTGCATTCCATATTGCATCAATCGAGAACCCGCCGAAAATACTCCTCCAGCTGGTCCTCCACGGAGGTCCTCTTGCTGGCCATGATATGGCCGTAAACCTGGTCGATCATAGCCTCCGTCTCGTGACCGACGTAATCCGCGATATACTTTTTAGGCACGTTCAGTGCCAACATAACCGACACCGTGTAGTGTCTCAAATCATGAAACCGATACTCCGGAAACTTGTGCTTCCGAATCAAATTATAAAACCGATTGCTGATCAGATCGGGTCGGATCGTAATATACCCACCCAGATCTGCGCACGCTTCTTTTTTCTTCGCCAGCGCGGCAGCGACGTAGGGAATCATGCGGATCACGCGGGTACCGGCGACCGTCTTGGTGGTCTTCTGCACGAACTCGCGCTCGTCATCCAGGACGAGTGCCTGGTCGATGGTGATGGTCCCCGCCTTGAAATCCACCCGCTCCCAGGTCAGAGCGGCGATCTCGGAGCGGCGCATCCCGCAGCAGGCGGCCAGGATCACGGGAACCTCCAGCTCAGTGTCGCGTGTCAACTCAAATAGACGCTTGATGTCCTCCTCGGTCGGGATCACGATGGAGGGCTTTTGCTTTTGGGGGAGCGTGGTGTGCAACACAAAGTCAGGCCGATGCACCTGCATGACGGCCACCAGAAACCCGTGAATATTCCGCACCGTCTTGGGAGACAGACTCAAAGCCTCCTGATTGATGGCCACCTGCACCTGCTCGCGAGTGATGTCCTTGACCAGCATGGGACGGAGCTCACGCAGATAGTTGCGAACGATCGAGCGATAAGAACGCACCGTAGAAGGCGATAGAATGGCACTCTTTGACTCGATGTATGTCTCCATTGCCACCTGGAGGGTCAAACGGTCCGCGGGCCGTACAGCGCGTTCTTGACGCTTCTCGGCCTTGAACTGCGCGGCGCGGAGGAGAACTTGGTTGTAGTCATAGTCGGTGATAGACTCATAGTGCCGTTTGCCATCCGCGTCGGTGTGCGAGTAGACCTGGGTGTTCCATGCCCCGCTTGGGAGCTGCTTGATCGCCGGAAGCCCGGCGGCCTTTTTCTTTTTAGCCATAATTCAAATCCTTTCATTATAGCACAAGGTTATTCGGAAATCCTTTCGTTTTTCTTCGCAAAGCGGGAAAATCCTTTCGATTTCCTTTTCATTTCCGCTTGCGCTCGCGCTCCTCGGCCCGGTCGATGAGCTGACGGACGTACTCGGGGGTGTAGTCCTCGGGCTTGATGCCGAGGAGGCGGGCAAAGCGGCGTTTGTCCACGATGCGGAGAGCCAGACGGAGGATCGCGTCCTCGTCGGCCTTGGATAGCTTGCCGTCGCGCTCCAGCTCGGCCAGGGGCATGACCAGCTCGCTGCGGGCCTCGGCCACGCTCTCGTCGAGGGAGAGGGCCAGGTCGTCGATGGTCTTGGGGTTGTACTTGCTCATGATGTGTACCTCCTTAAGGTGATTTTATTTACGACCATTTTGTTGACGCCGACAAAATGGTGCGTGGCATAAATTATAGCATGGGAATCAAAAAACTTCTAAAAAGTGAAAATACAAATTATGTTTGATTATCTATTAAAGACCCAATAAGTTGATTGGGCCGGTTCGCCCAGTAATTGCAATCGCAAACAATAACAATTTCTTTTATCGCACGAGAAATAGCTGTGTTCAAAACAGTACGGCCAATAGCTATTTTACTATTGCAAAAAAACGGTTGACTATCATCTACGGTGCTAATTATTACGGTTGTCCATTCAAGGCCCTGAGCTGCATGAACCGTTTGTATAAGAGAGGGTGAGACATGCTTGCTTAGTTCTTTTTGCAAAAGAGATCGCTGTTTTCTATAAGGGGTCAAAATAACATAATCTTTTGGCATGTTGGCATTAAGATATTCTTTTATTGCAACTGCTTCGTCCACACTCATACGTGAAGATGAAGACAGAACCTGATGAGGTGCATTGATTACAGTGATTTTTGTTGGGATATTGGTGCCAGAAAAACCGTTATGATAAACATGTTTATCCAAAATGGCCGCTAAATTATCACCGAATCGAAATGTATTTTTCAAAAAGGAAATAGCAACATCTGGGTTCTTGATATCTCCACAACAAGCGTAGGTTTGAAACATTTCGTCAACGGTACAAGTAAATGAATCTGCAAAATATAGCGATGATTGTGCCCATAGAAAAACTGGCATATAATCGTAGTTTCTTTGTATTAAGTTGTCGTTCATCTCGCAAACAGGAGGAAGTTGTTTGTGATCACCACAAAGCGTGATCGGGATTCGCAACGAGAAAACAACACCTGCCTTTATCAAAGGTAACAATGCGGCCTCGTCAATAAATGCGTGGTCAACTTGAATGGGAATATTTTGTGGATCTATAGTTAAAAACAGTGTTTCATAGTGAGCAAACAAATAATCTATTGTGCAAGCGTAGATTTTTTTCTGACTTTGTTGTTGCTGAACCATTTTACCAATATCAGCCAATTGATTTTCGTAATATTGTATATCTTCTTCAATCTGTTTTCTGTTTCGCCCATTTTTCAATTCTTCTAATTTGGAATTGAGTGCAGCGGATGACATTGACAAGGAAACATAGGACCCCAAAAATTGAATGGAAACAGATTTTGCTTTTTCAAGGTATTCTGATGCACTAACCTGTAATGAGTTTATAATGTCAGATAAGTGTTGTTCCTGTTGTGTCGCTTCAGAATATTCTTCGTTAATTTGCAGTATCAAAGTTTCAATTTGATCAACCTTAGTCTGCGCCTCCGATACATCACGCAAATACTTACTTTTGTAATCTTTATCGAAGCGCATTTTAGTATGATGTTTCATAGAAATATTGCGTTGCTTTAATTTGCTCAATATAACGTTTTCGTTGCGTAACAAAATTTTGGATTCTGTCAAACGATTATTTATATCAGTAAGCCGAGGCTGCAATGCAGACAAATCGTCTTTATGCTTGGCGGCCTCTGCGAGTTGTTTTTCATAATGCTGTTTATATTCAAAAAAACTCTCGATTTTTTGTATCTGCAAATCAACTTCTGAACAAGACAGCAAAAACTCCTGACAGCTTTTTAATTTTTCTTCATACGATTTTCGCATTTTCTCCATTGCCGATCCGCAACACACCTGCGGATAATTACGTTCAAAAGGAATTGTGGGAATTCCATACCGAATAACCTGAGTGACGGGTTCATTGTGATCTTCCATTACGCTCAGTATGGTTTGCAAAGAATTATCCAACGCATTATTAGTCGGAGCGACGATCAGAACCTTTTTGTCGTGACATATTAAATTTAAAACTGCGTGGGCTAATGTCCATGTTTTACCTGTGCCAGGAGGCCCCCAAATATAGCTGACAGGGGAGGAAAGAATAGAGCGAACCGCTTGTTTTTGAGGATCAGACAGGGAAGAAAGCAGAGATTCATTTTCAAGGCAATCAGAAAAAGGGTGAGGAGGAGAAGATATTTTATCTCCATAGGCATCATACCATGAGCCAACTTTGTCAATTAAAAATGTCATGTCAGAAATAAAGCTAACCCTTTCGGGATGTAAAGTTAAGTACGTTTGAAAAACATCCAGTAAGGTATTATCGTTTACAATAATTGTTAGTTGTCGCTCCTGATGCAAATAAGTTGAGAACGTAACAAATTCATGTTTGATATAATGCTTTGAAATATCATCATAATAAGATTCAGGCAACATATATTCACTGTCAAGGTTAATGCAAAGTGCTTCCGAATCAAACGAATGAAAAGAAGTGCGATGCTCCAAATGCAGAACAAAAGACCGAGGTAAATAGCCTTTGGTTATAGCTGTAACTCTTGTGACAATTTGACTCTTTCCATTTTGTTGACAATATTTCTTGTATATATTACAGCTATCTATCGCTTCAAATACAAACTCTTGTACACTTGACATGACAAACACCTTCACTTAATAATATTTTGGGGGACTACTTTTTTCCGCCTCCGCCTCGCACTCCTCCACCGGCTTATTGATAAACAAGTGGCTCCGCCGGATGTGTTCCAGCTCGTGCTTATAGGCGCGGCGTTGTTCCTCGAGGGACAAATTCTCGTTGACGTAGATGTTGAAGTCACCGTTGTCATCCACTACGGTGACGGCGTTGACGCGGGCGGGGAGCGGTGCGAGGCGCAGGATCTCATGTTCCATCCCCGCCGTTCTTCTATGGGACAGAGAAAACAAAAGATTTAGCGTTCAAACGGATAATAATAATCAAACAATTTAAAATCAGAACTATCATATTCGTACATCCAAGCAAGATCATCGTTATCTGTTCCCCCTATTTCTTCCAAACGAGAAACGGAGAAAAAATCTTCAAACATTTCGACAAGCGCATCGCAGTAGTCAATTATCAGATTAAAAAGATGATCGACATAAAATCGTTGAGCCTCCGAAGGAGACTTAATTGAAACATTTTCCCTATTTGCATATATTTTCTCGTATTTAGTCGCCGAAAAGAAAACTGGGAGGAAAATCATATCAAAAAAATAGTTGCACCAAGTGGTTATAGTTTGCTCATCAAAATCAGTTCGGCCATAAGTAGTTGTTACCCATTCTTGAAAAGGCGGTGGATCTTCGTCAAAATATATTTCAAAAAAATATATATTTTGCATTAACTTAATATCTGAATTAAGGTTTGTCGCATCTAAATTTTCATTAAATCCGCAAAGTAAAAACAATTTTTCCAATGATTTGTTTACAGACCTTGATACTTCTTGAAGTTGTCCATTGTATTTAAATGAGATGTGAGTAGCTACACGCAACAGAAGGGCCGCTAAATTAACAGAAAAATGAGGAGAGACATCGAAACCGGGGAAATCTTCTAAAGTAATTTTTAAAATCTCAGTTGCAGTTTCATGCCATTTTTTTGTAATGCAAACAACATACTCAAGGTACGGGGCCTTTATACTATTAACATAATCGTCGAAGTTGTCTTTAACAAAACGAGCTTTGGGAGGGTTAAATGAGCGATCATAAATAAACCGCTTGTTTCTTTCAATTTCGCACAACTCCTGCTCTTTCCTTTTTATTTCCTCTCTTAATTGAGCCTCAATCTCGCTGTGTCTCTTTTCCACTTCTGCAATTTCATCTCGCTTTTGCTGTTCTCGTGCTTCAGCAGCTTCGCGCTCCATACGTTCTTTTTCTGATACATAGTTGGAATACCAAATTGCAAAATAACATACTCCTAGAACAAGTGCTATACCAAAAACAATCTTCAAAAAAGTGTCCATAGTTCACAGCCCCTAACCATACTCCATTATTTTTCAAAAATTCTTGATCAACTTCCGCACCACTCCGACCACTCTCACCCGCATAATATCCGCCCCGGTGAACCGCATGGGCTTATAGTACGGGTTGATGGACTGGAGCTCCAGCCAGCCGTCGCCGTACACCACGCGCTTAACCAGGCCCTCGTCGCCGTCCAGCAGGACTACGGCGATGGTGCCGCTGTCCACGGAGTCCTGCTTGTGGACCTGGATGATGTCGCCGTCCTCGATCTTGGGGTACATGCTGTCTCCCTTGACCTTGATGCAGATGGTTTCGGCGGCCTCGCCCGGGTCGGTGAAGTACAGGGGGGTATAATCCACGATGCAGTCGTCGGCGATGGCACCGAAGCCCGCGGACACGGTCTCAAAGACCGGGATCTCGTAGACCCGGCTCATATCCAGGAATACTGCGTTCGGCTTGATGTCGGGCGTTTTTTTCTGCTCGTTTCCCAACAGGTAATCGACGGTTACTCCGAAGTAGTCGGCGATTTTTTGAAGAGTAGTTCCATTTGGAATGGTGCCGTTCTTCCATTTCGTAATGCTTCCGGTAGCGATGGACAGTTCTTTCACCACAGGGAGCGGTTTCGTGCCTTTCTCAAGACACAGGCTATAAAATCTTTCCCAAAACATAGTTACTCCTTTCTAAAATGCACTAAAATGAATATTTTGGTTTGTTTAAGATTTACAAAGTTCAAAAAAGTGAATAAAAACTATTGACAATTCACCAAAGTGGAGTTATAATAACACCATCACCCCCGCCGAGTGCCCCCGAGTAATCCGATGGTACTTAACCACCGCAGCAAGCCGATGGTTCATACGCCATCGTATCGCACCACTCCGGCGAGAAGGCCGCCCCACAGTTCCGTCTGTGCCGGGCTGCCGAAAATCAGCCGTCCGTGGCAGGGGGTGAGACTCTTGCTCCCGCCCCGTTCAGGGATGTCCTCCTGGAAGATTGCCCCCGCCCCCGGCGGGGGAATCTTCGGGGCGGGAGGGTTCTAAAAACACGGAGAGACAAATGGAGCTTGAAAGAATCACCTATCATGGTGAAGAATACCGCGTACAGCCGATCAATGTTCTTACGGGCTACCCGGAGAGATACGTAAAAGGGAAGACCGACGAGGAGAATCAAAAATTCTTCGATTCCATCGAAACGGCACTCGCAGAGTTCATGTACTTGCACCTGCTCGAAGCCGGAGCGGTAGAAAGAACCGACACGGTAGATGAGCGCGGGGGAACGAACATTGAGTGCGACGTGCTGGTGCTGGTCAAGTGCCGGGATTCGGAGGGAGCGGCTCCCTCGGATCCAAAACCGAATCCTCCTGATACTCATGATACATGAGATACTCAATCAGATACTTTCGGCATTG
The DNA here is from genome assembly GCA_964427175.1 of uncultured Clostridium sp. Taxonomy (GTDB): domain Bacteria; phylum Bacillota; class Clostridia; order Oscillospirales; family CAG-272; genus CAMEON01. The sequence goes on from CAYRTP010000001.1 coordinate 21,325, forward strand.
CTTGCACGGAGCGGAATACGCGAAAACGTCGCAGCCCTGCGGATCGGGCAAGGGGCCTCTGGGGGTCTCAAAGAGACAGACCAAATGGGACTTGACCTCACGGTAGTTCTCACGCGGGCAACGAACTCGGACTTTGATCTGATTCATGAGGATTCACCCCCTCTCTTATGAGCCTCGGGATCGTCAGTCCGTCCCAGCAGATAGTCCACCGAGCAGTCGAGGTAATCGGCGATGCGGGCGAGGCTGTCGAAGGCGAGAGACTTCCCGTGGTAAAGAGCGGACATGGTATTACTACCAAGATTCAATTCGGCAAGCATAGTGCCGAGCACGACGTTCTTTTTCTTGGCGAACTCTTTTATAGTAATCGCCAAATCGTGCGAAGTGTACAGTTTTTCAGTTGTCATTTTGTAAATACCTCCAAAATTCGCAAAATAGTGCGAAATCTATTGACAATCGCACAAAAGTGCGATATAATGAGCACATCGTTCTCCTGGATTCCCCCGAGACCCGCTGCAGAGGGCTCGGGGAATCTTCGGGGCGGGAGGGTGTAACATACACGGACTATAATATAGGAAGGGAAATGGGAATGGAGCAAGTTATTAAAAGTCGAAGGCGACCTCCCCGGCGAGGTAGTCCCGTCGCAGTTCGGTTAGATAAGGGGGTAGAGCTGACGCGGTTTGTTCACAGAGTTTCTCCAGTTTTATCAACACTGGATTCAGAAGCCGCAAAGCGTCTCCCTCCAGATCACAATCGTTTACCCCGAAATCCATCGCGCAATATAGACAAAATATTTCCTCCGGGGTCAGCGGCTCCGGTATTAAGACCGAAAAGAAGACCTTACGGGTCGCCGAGATTAACAGGTCGGTCACGTAGTCCTCGTCAAGCCAGGACGGAAACGGACGAGAAAAAGGACGGTAATACGGATCAGTCGTCCAAATCGGAATTTTTTGTTCGAGGTCTAAAAAGTTCCGGCACGCCTCGCGGACAAGCTGCGCTTCAAATTGAGAAAAGAAACAGAAAGCGGGTTGGGCAGATGGGGTGGCATTCATAAAAACCTCCAATCGTGTAAAGAACACGGTACAAGCGTCAAAAATTGACCGAAAACGGTTCGGTCTCCAAAAAAATTATATCATAAAAACCTTGTATAGTCAAGGGGAAGGAGTCAAAAATGGAAAAAAACACATTCAAGGAGCGGTGTGAGGTACGCATGGCAGCTCTTGGCCTGGGGCAGAAGGAGCTGGGAGAACTGGTGGGCAAACCCCAGCAGAGGATCAACGAGGCCATCCGCGGAGACAAGACCCCCGCCGCCTCGTCCCTGCGGGTCGCTATCGACCAGGCATTGAGCAGAAAGGTGGACGAGAAGCGCGTCAAAATGCTCGACGATGTCCTCGACGTGCTGGAGCAGGACGAAGCCAAGGTCTGGAACCCGGCGGAAGTATCGCTGATCCTGCCCGAGGACCTGCTCTACGTCGTCACCGAGCGGGGGATTCCCGTCGGTACCTGGAACCCCGTGACCAAGGTCTATCGGGCGTTTGAGGAGGTGTGGTGACATGAAAAAAGGCGACTACGTCCGCGTGAGCGGTATTGAGTACGGAAGCTACGACGGCGAGATCGGCCGCGTCTACGGCGACATTGCCCCCGTCAGGGGCAAGCCCGCCTGGGCTGTGGACATGGGAGACGTGGTGATCGCGGCTCTGGAGGAGGATATGACCGTGGTGGACAACCCCAAGTCCCGCAAGCTCCCCCGCAAGGACAAGGAGGTGCGCGCATGAAGGGCCTGCTTGAGCTGCTGACCGTCCCCGTGGCGGTGCTCGCGCTGTGCGTGATCCTGGCCGTGGTGGGCGGGATCGAGAACGGAACCATCTCATACCCCGCCGCCCTGCTGATCACAGTCACCATGGTGGGCATCGAGGTCGCGGCCATGCGGGTATTTGCAAAAAAGGAGGTACAGGAGGATGGCAAGCAAGACGAGTAAAAAAAGTAAGCTGAATCCGTCGGATGTGTTCGCGCTCAACCTGAAGGGGCTGATGGCCATCAAGGGCGTATCCGCCGGGGAGATGCACGAGTACATGGGAATCAGTTCAACGACCTTCTATAAGCGGCTGAACCGGCCCTACGAGTTCACCATGTCCGACGTAGAATCCGCCGCCAAGAAACTGGGCGTATCCGCATCGGCCATGCTGGCGGGTGTGATGGAGGTGAGCGCGAGTGCCTGAGAAGGTCAAGAAGCCCTGGCGCGTCGTCCGCTACGATGCGCCGCGGGATCGATACATCATCGACTATTACGACAAAAACGGTGGCAAGTGTGCCACCTATTCCGCAAGCCGGGACGACCGACGGGGGATGTTCTTCCTCCGCTTGGAGGTCAGATATCCTTACAGAGAGGTCCCCGGGCGGAAGGCGGTGTACTTTGATGAGTGCACCTGGGAGATATAACAACTTTATAACAAATTTATAACATAAAGGAGCAAGAGAAAATGGAAAACAAGTACATGACGCTTGAGGAGATCGCCATGGAGATGGAGGACACCCTCACCGAGCCTGCCGATAAGCGGGCTTTGGTCTACATCAAGATCGAGGATCTGTACCCCCACCCCGACAACCCCCGCAAGGATCTCGGGGATATTACCGAGATGGCCGAGAGCATCAAGGCAAACGGAGTCTTGCAGAACCTGACCGTGGTGCCTCACATCGACAGCACCCGGGAGTACGAGGAGATTCTGGATCGGACCGACTTCTCGCCGGCCTTTAAGAACTACAGCATCAACCACGCCTTTGACGGCGGCTACACCGTCATCATTGGCCACCGCCGACTGGCCGCGGCCAAGCTGGCGGGGCTCCGCGAGCTCCCTTGTGTGGTCACCTACATGGACTACCGCGCCCAGCGGGCCACCATGTTGACCGAGAACCTCCAGCGGGCCGATCTGACTCCCTACGAGCAGGCCACCGAGTTCCGCCAGCTCACCATGGACCTGGGTATGAGCGTCTCTGCCATCTCGGAGCAGACGGGCTTCTCCGAGACCACGGTGCGCCGTCGGCTCAAGCTGGGGGCTCTGGATGGGGAAGTATTGCGCCAGGAGACCGCCAAGGCCGCCGAGCGGGGCCGTCAGCTCTCTATGGCCGACCTGGAGGCGGTGGCGGAGATCGAGGACCCGGAGGACCGCACCAAGGTGCTCAAAGAGATCGGGACAAATAACTTCGCCATGAGGCTCAAGGCGGTTATGGACAATCAGGAGAGGGAGAAGAAGATCCGCGCCTGGAAGGAGCTGCTTGAGGCGCGTGGGCTGTCGGAGATCCCGCAAAGCATGATGTGGGGCACCGGGTGGAAGCCCATCCACCATTTCCTCATCGAGAACATCGATCCCTCTGCCGAGAAGGCGGATAATCTGACCGCCTCTGTCAAGAAAGGCGAGAAGTGGGGCTTCGCGTATTACTACGGCTGGATCTACATCAAGAAGTGGAGAGACGAGCCCCCCACGGAGACTGTGCCCGCCGTACAGGCGGCTCCGTCGGTCACCGAGGAGGCCGCGGACAAGGCCGGGGGCGAGGAGCCCGAACAGATGACGGTGGAGGACAAGCCGAAGGGCCCCTCCGAGGGGGAGCTGCGGCAGGTGTCCTGCACCCTCCTGGAGCAGGCCTTTGCCAACGCCTACGATCTGAGGCGGACCTTCTTCGACGGCATGAGCGAGCTCACGGCCGGGAGGTGCGTGCAGAGTATGGTGGAGATGATGCTAGACCTGCGAGACAACAGCAATTGCTGTCTGGAATTGTCCGAGGAGGAGGTTGAGATCATCCACCGTCGACTGGATCACAAGAAGCCTTTGGTTGCGCTGCTGACCCTGCTGTATTTCCAGCTATGGGACAGCAGCAGGACCTGCTGCAACGATAAATACGGGAGCCGCGCCGGGCAGTTCAACGAGGAGAATGATGACCGAGCCATGCTGGAAAAGCTGTACGCCGCCCTCACCTCGATGGGCTACCGCATGAGCGACGACGAGAAGGCTCTGCTGAACGGGACCCATCGCTACTACTACCACGAGGGCTGGACTCCGCCGGAGGAGGAGGAGAGGCTTGATGGCGAGGCAGAGGCCGAGGAGGCGCACGTCAAGACCCGATTCGAGGTGTATCAGGACATGACCGACGAGGAGTTAGATCGGGAGCTGTACGGGTTTGACAACAAAGAGAAAGAGCTTCGGGATCAGATCCGATTCCAGGAGACTCCCGAAGACGTGGCACGGACCACGGCTCCCTTTGTCTGCGTGAACGAGGATGTTGGTGAAAACAAGCGATGCAAGGCCTATGACAATGACTGCGAGCGGTGCATCGCTGCCTGGCTTAACGAGCCCTACAAGAAGGAGGCCTGACCATGTGCGAGTTTTGCGACAAAAAGGGCCTCCCCTGCCTGCTGTGCGGGCGGGCCTGCATGACATATAAATTCGATCGGTCCCGGTGCGGCGGTTGCGGCTCAACCAACCGCCCGCCCAGGGAGTGGCCGATCTTTACCTACTGCCCCTACTGCGGGCGGAATCTGAACGAGGACAAAAATCAAGAGCAAGAGGAGAACAAGGAAATGAGCAAGTACGTATGGACGGCGGAGGCCGACGAGACCATCCGCCGCATGATCGAGGAGGGGGCGCGGGCGGTGGACATCTGCGACGTGCTGGGGTGCAAGGGTGAGCCGCTCAAGAATCACCTGACGGTTTTGAGAAAGCGGGATCCCGATTTCCCGCGGATCTACAGCGGCTCGGCCGCCTGCGCGGATGACTCTGCCGAGGCGATTACTGCGCCCGTGGTAGATATGTCCCCGGTGGGACAGGAGGCCGAGGCGGCCCCCGAGCTCCCGGCGGACAAGCCCGAGGAAATCACCCCCGCGCCTACGAGTCAGGAGAAGCTCTTGGAGCACCTGGTCAAGATGGTGGAGGACCGCGAGATCGAGCTGAAGGTGGCCAACACCGAGCTGGACCGCCTGCGGGAGCAGGTGGAGGTCTACGCCGGGCTGATCGACATCAAGCAGGCCAAGATCGACGAGCAGGAGCGGGCGATCCTGGCGATGGCGTTGGAGATCTATGGAGGGTGATCGTATGGCAAAAGCAAAGAACCCCCTCCCCGCCCTCTCCCCCTGCCCCCACTGCGGGGGCGGGGCGGAGTATCGGTCGTTTACCAGCCGAGGATGGCTGTATAAGGTTACGACACACTACGTCTCCTGCGCCGAGTGCTACTGCCGCACCGGCTTTGAGGACTCCCCCGAGGAGGCCGCGGAGAAGTGGAACAGGAGGGTGAGCAAATGAAAGCCAACTATGAAATCAAGGTCAACCCCCTCTCGGTCGGGCTGTTTCCCTCCGAGAAAATGACCGACCGGGAAAAGCGGGCGTGGATTCTGACCGCGCCCTACCGTGAGCAGGAATATGAGGCCCTGGCGGATGCCATCGTGATCTCGGTCCTGTACGCGCTGGCGACCCAGGAAAACGACCCCCACGGAGCGGTGCGCCTGCGGCGAGACTGGGAGGCTATGGTCAAAACCCGCGCCAATGCTCGCAGGGAGCTCCGCAAGCAGGACGGGGAGTATCAGATAGCTATTGCCGGCAAGAACGTGGAGGACTACTATATGCGTGAGGAGCTCCGCAAGCGGGGAGCTGACGTGCTGGAGTGGGAGCGGCACGTGGACATGGATGACGACGGGGAGATCACGTTTACAGACGCAGGGAGGTGGAGGGAGTGAAAAAGTCCCCAATGACCCTTGAACAAGCCATTGAGCTGCTCCGCGAAAAGTACGAAAGAGCAAAGAATCTGAAGTACGTCATAAACCCGCTTGCCTGGGCTTTGTATCAGGTTTGGAAGGAGGCCGACAACCAATGAAACTCAAACAAATCGAAAAAATCTGCAAAACCTCCAGCCGCATCGTCCTCTATGACGAGGTCAGAGAGATGGATGTGGACGAGCTTCCCGGGGAGGGAGAGCTGCCCCGCCAATGGATGAGCGACGGTGTGGCCGCCTACCCGCTGGACGGGCTCCCCTATCTGGACGAGGAGGCGGTCTGCGCCATCTTCGACGTGGACGCGAAAAAGCGGGACAAGATGACCATCTCCCACAAGATGACTCTGCCTGAGAGTGTGGACTTCTCAGACCTCCACGCCGGGGACTCGCCTCTGGAGCCCCTGAACTTCAAGATGGCGTTGGGGAGCGACGAGCTGTGTCTGTTCCGGGACAAGGACGGGGCTCTGATGGTCATCAAGGAGGTCTACCGCAAGCCCTTCGACGCTTGGAAGGAGTGCGAGTGCTACAAGCGGATCGACAGCGGCGGCAAGCCCTACGTGGCGGTGATCCACGGCTGTGTGCTTCGCGGGGTGATCTACCCCTACAAGATCGGGGACACCCTGGTGGAGACCCTGGGCGCGGTCTACAATGCCGCCGGGGTGGCGGCGGAGCAGGAGCAGATGCATATTTAACCCCATCGGCTCCCCCTCGGGGGAGCCACCCACTACATTTTACTATATAAGGGACCCGGGAGCGGTCGGGCAATAGCCTCGGGGCGGTTCAACTCCGCCCGCCCTTACCAAACGGAATCACAGCGTTTGTTTATAAGGTTCGCTACCTTATATAGACCTTGTATTCCACTATTAAATTTAGAGCCACGAGGAGCGAGAGAATGAAAGCAGAAAAATTGGAGCGACTCAAGTACCTGGATGAGCTCTCCTATCGGGGATTCCTGACGGACTCCGAGGAGGCAGAGCGGTCCGCACTCAGAGCACAGAAGCAAGAGGAGGAGCGGTTGAAGGCCGCCAAGCAAGAACAGAAGACACGGAACACCGTCTCGGGTGAGCAAAGCTCGTCGGAGGTCTCGCAAGAGGTCTCCAGGGGGTACAGGCCCACCTTCCGGGAGGCCATGTCGCAGGCGGCCAAGCAGATCAACCTGGATGGCTTCCTACAACGGGGGGATGACGGTTGGGTACAGGGCCCCGACTATCAGATGGCCCGCACCCTCTGTATGGTGATGGCCGAGATCTACATGGCCGCCCCCCGCTACGTCTTCTACGTGGGCGGGATCGCCATGACGGCAGAGCAGGCACAGGCGGTGTACGCGGAGCTTACTTCAGAGCACGTGGAGACGGTGATCCGCAAGATCAGACAGAGCAAGGGCAAGACCGTCAAGTACCAGCGGCCCTACCTGCGGACCATGCTCTATAACATGGTCTTTGAATACGAGGCGCAAACACAGGCGGGCATGGACTCCGCGCTGTGGGAAACATAAAGGAGCAAGCACATGAGCCGAGATATCCGATGGGCCCGAGAGACGGGCTACAATATGGGCCAGCCGTACTGCGATACGGTTCTTTTCCCCGTGCGCGGACCCAAAAAGGGCCGTCGGACTCTTGGCAAGCCTACTACCCCCGCCCAGGAGGAAATCAACGAGAAGCACGCCAAGATGCACTTTGCCCGCATGGCGAATGCCAACTTCCAGGAGGAGCGGGACGTGGTGGTGCATCTGACCTTTGACAAGCACCACCTGCCCGCCACCCGCAAAGACTGCAAGCATGAGATCGACAAGTTCCTGCGCCGCGTCAAGCGGGCTTGGGTTCGGCGCGGCTTTGAGCCGGATCTGCGCTATCTCTACGTGATCGAGGGAGAGGACGGCAAACGGCTCCACTCCCACATGCTCATGACGGGCGGGCTGACCGTATCCGAGATCCGTGAACTGTGGGGTAAGGCGGATATCGTCAACGTGGATCCGCTTCAGGCCGGGCAGAAGGGCTATGAGGCTTTGGCCAATTACCTGACCAAGCAGGGCAAGCTGGCCGACGGGGAGCACCGTTGGTACGGCTCCCGGAACCTGGTCAAGCCCGACTACGAGGAGCGGAACGCCCACATCCCCATGTCCGACGTGGAGGAGCTGGGCGAGTACATACAGAACGTCATGGATGCCGGGAAAGGGGATATTCCCACCGCCGAGCGGTACGCGCCCATCGAGGAGATGTACCCCGGCTACTTTTGCGCCGAGGCCGAGGCCAAGTACATCGAGCAGTTCCGGGACTGGATCATCCACGTCAAGCTCTACCGCAAGGACACCCGGGCGGGTGTGATCGAGGCCAAGCGGCGGCGGGATGAGGAGCGAGCCATCGAGGCGAAGAAGAAGCTGGTGGCGGAGTTTGAGAGGAGCGTGAGATAATTGGCCAAAGGCGGAGGATATGACAGAGGGGATGCCAGCGTGGCCTGCCCTTATTACATAAGCTCAACTCAAAAGGAGATCACCTGCGCGGGCGGGCTGGATCCAAACGGGAAGGTTGAAAACAAATTCAGAACTGAAAAGAAAAAGCGGGAGTACAAAGACAGGTACTGTCGCTCCTGTTATCATGCCTGCTCGCTTTGCAAGGTAAACGATAGGGCGCAGGACTTCGAGCGTCCTCCGTCCGCATAGTCCAATTTTCAGAAAAAATCCCCTACCAAGGCAGTTGGTGGGGGATTTTCTGCTGCTTTGTAAACGATTTGTAAACTCAAAAAAATCACCCGTGGGTTTTTTGGCCCAAATTTGGTATAACAAAAGCATCAAACACAACAAACACACCGCCATGCAGGCGCACAGCCGAGCGCGGGCGGGCGCGTTTATGTGAGAAAAGCGCGAAAGGAGGCCGCATGGCAAGAGGAATCAAGATTGAGCAATGGGAAACGGCGGAGAAGTTGGCCGAGCTGAAAGCCCTGTCCAAGCATACGCTTACCGAGATCGCGGCCCACATCGGCATCCACCGAACCACGTTGGATGCCTGGTGCAAGAAAAGCCCGGCAATCCGCGAGGCCTTGACCCAGTACGATAAACAGAGAGCCATCGAGGTAGAGCACGCCATGTATGATGCCTGCTTCGACCGCCGCGTGAAAATGACCATCAAAAAACAAGCCCTTGATCGTGACGGGAACGTGCACGATCTGACCGAGACCAAGGAGGTAGTGGTACCCGCAGACGTGCGGGCGCAGAAATACTGGCTAAATAACCGCAATCCCGAGAGGTGGTCTGAAAAGCCCGAGAACCGAGACGAGGACGGAACCGAGGTGATCTCCTTCATCCCCGTCTCCGACCGCATGACCCCACCCGAGGAGGAGGGCGAGGATGGCTGAGCTGGTAGACCGCTATAAGGCGGGAGACATCGTAGACGGTAAGCGAGTCGCCTGGGTGCCTCAGCCGCGCCAAGCCGAGTTCATGCGCCGATTCGAGGACGAGGTCCTGTTCGGCGGAGCGGCAGGCGGTGGCAAGTCCGACGCGCTGGTGGTGGAGGCGTTGCGGCAGATTGCCAAGCCCTATTATAAGGGGCTGATCCTGCGAAAGTCCTGTCCCCAGCTTCTGGAGTTGATTGACAAGGCCTATAAGCTCTACCCGCAGATAGACCCGCGGGCAAAATACAACGAAACCAAGCACATTTGGACATTCTCGAGCGGTGCCAAGATCGTATTCGGGTCGCTCGGCTCGCCGAAGGATAAATACAAATATCAGGGTATCGCATATGACTTTATTGGTTTCGACGAGTTGACCCACTTCCAACTGGAGGAGTATGTGTATCTCCTATCACGTAACCGGCCCAATGGCCCCGGAATGCTCTGCTATATGCGAGCCACGGCAAACCCCGGCGGCATCGGACACGCCTGGGTCAAGCAACGGTTCGTGGACGTTGCCCCACCCATGACCACGACGTGGCACGAGGTAGAGGTGGAAAACCCGGACGGAACCAAGACCAATCACAGACGTTCCCGCATATTCGTGCCGTCGCGCGTGACCGATAACCCCGCGCTCATCCGCAACGATCCATCCTACGTCGCCCGTCTGGCCTCCATGAGCGAGGCCGAGAAAAAGGCACTGCTGTACGGAGACTGGAACTCTTACGCAGGCCAGGTGTTCAGCGAGTGGCGCAATGAGCCCGATCATTACGTAGACCGATGCAACACCCATGTGATAGAGCCGTTCGACATTCCCCACTATTGGCGGATATACCGATCCTTCGACTGGGGCTACAGCAAGCCGTTTTCCTGTGGCTGGTGGGCCATCGACCAGGAAGGCGTGGCGTATCGAGTCAAGGAGTGGTACGGCTGTCACAGAGATCGCCCGGACACGGGCCTGGAAATGCCCGCATCGGAGGTGTTCGCCGAGATTGCCCGCCAGGAGCGGGAGGACCCCATCCTGCGAGGAAAGCACATATACGGAGTTGCGGATCCCGCCATTTGGAACCGGCAGACGGGAGAGAGCGTGGCTGAGATAGCCGACCGACATGGAGTATATTTTGACAAGGGCGATAATGAGCGGGTTGCCGGATGGGCACAGGTCCATGAGCGGTTGAAGTTTGGGCAAGATGGCCGATCGAGAATGTACGTTTTTAACACCTGCCGAGATTTTATCCGCACGTTCCCGGCGTTGATATACGACGAGAAAAAGGTGGAAGATGTGGACACCTCGATGGAAGACCACATAGCCGACGAGACCCGCTATTTCTGTATGGCTAACCCCGTCCCTACCCGCATCACCGCCCCCGCCGACCGCTGGCACGAGAACCCCATGTATATGTACCTAGACGTGAAGAAAGGAGACCTGAGAAACCGCAATGGATAAAGAAAAAGCCCCCGCGAAGGGGATAACCAAAAGCAAGCCCATAGGGAAGGATCAGATCGAGAAAGCCCGCGCCAAGCTGGACCAATTCAAGTCGGCAAAGCAGGGATTGAACGCCACCATCAAGTTCAACGAGGACTGGTATCGCCAACGCCACATGGAATACGTCCGCACCACCGAGCGGCTCAGCACCTCCGACATGGAGGGCGACACCATCCCCCAGTACAAGCAGGGAGAGAAGGTGGAGCCGGTCTCTGCCTGGTTGTTTAACAGCGTGCAGAATTTCCACGCGGACTACATGGACAACTTCCCCCGCGCCAACGTCTTGGCCCGCGAGCCATCCGACGAGGAAGAGGCCTATAAGATCACCAAGATCCTCCCCTCGCTCATGGATCGCATCAATTTCGAGGCTGTCTACAGCCGGGCGGGCTGGACCAAAGCCATCCAGGGCTGGACGGTCTACTCGGTGACCTGGGCCAAGGACTCCAACAACGGGCGCGGAGAGATCAACATCGGCCGAGTCAAGCTCCTGAACCTGTATTGGGACATGGAGGTGGACGAGCTGGAGGCCTCCTCTGACGTGTTCTACCTCCACGAGCGGGACCGCGATGACCTGATCCGCGACTATCCCGACCTGGAAAAGGACCTGGTGGCCACCGAGGGCGACCATGAACGCCACGAGACCGTCACCGTGGGAAGCCAGCCCAGCAAGGTCACCGTGGTGGACTGGTACTACAAGAAGCGCACCAAGAGCGGTCGCCGAGTCCTCCACTTTGCCCAGTTCGTCGGCGAGCATCTGCTGTACGCCACCGAGAATCAGCCATCCCTCAAGGGCCGCGGCCTGTACGATCACGGCAAATACCCCTTTGTGGTGGACGTGCTCTACCCCATGGAGGATGCACTGTACGGCTTTGGTAAGATCGCCGTCGGAGCCTCCAAGCAGGCCTATATCGACATCCTGTCCAAGTCCATCATGCAGAACGCTCTGTGGGCCGCGACCCCCCGATTTTTCGCCAAAAAAGGCCACGGCTTCAACATGGCGGACTTTCTGGACCTTAGAAAGACCGTGGTTGAGGTAGAGGGCGATCCCAACGAATACCTCATGCCCGTCCACGTCAATAACATCGACGGGAACGCCATTACCCTGAAGAATGACCTGGTGGAGGAGTTACGAAACGTCACCAATTCCAACGAGGCGGCCACCGGTGCGACACCGGGCGGAGTAACCGCCGCCTCGGGCATTGCGGCTCTCCAAGAGGCGGCAGGCAAGACCGCCCGCGACTCCAACCGTACCTCCTTCCGCGCCTTCCGCGAGATCGTGACGCTGGTGATCGAGCTGATTCGCCAGTTTTACACCGAGGAGCACTACTTCCGCGTCCTCAACGAGGAGACGGGAGAGACGGCTTATATCGGCATTGATAACAGAAACCTGGCAGGTCAGAGCGGTGCGCTCTTTGATCTGGAAATCACCACCGAGAAAAATTCCACCTACACCCGTCTTGCCCAAAACGAGCTCATGTTGTCCTTCTTCAACGCAGGATTCTTCAACCCGCAGATGGCCGACCAGGCTATGGCCTGCCTCCAGATGATGGATTTCGAAGGCAAGGAGGAGCTCATCCGCATGGTTGGAGCCAATGACCAGCGTCAGCAGCTCATCGCCGCCGTCATGGAGCAGATGATCGTCATGGCTCAGGCCTACGACGAGCTCGCCGCATCGGCGGGGATCCCGTCCAACGAGACTGCCAACGTCACCGCTATGGCCGAGCAGGTGCTGGGCGCAAGCGCGGCGGGCGGAGGCATGACGGGAGCCGCCGTGCCCGACGTAAGCTCCGAGCCGTCTTACACAAAGAACGCAAGAGAGGAGGCGGCCTCCGTGGCCTCGCCGGGATGATTACGATTTACATCACCAAGGACCCTGAGAATCTGTTTGTGCAGGTGACCGCAGACGGTCACGCACGCACAGCCCCGCGAGGTCAGGATCCCGTATGCGCCGCTGTATCCGTCCTGCTCTATGGCTTTGCCGAGGAGATCGGGCGGCTTGACGCAGAAAAAATAAAAGGCAGAGCGGTGGTAATGGGACAGCAGCCGGGTCGCGGCGCTATCTCCGTAAAGTGCGCTGATGAGCGCACCTACCGTCGAGTCCTGTATAACCTCGCACCGATGGAGAGAGCAATCGAGATGCTCTCAGAAAAAAATCCGTCGGAAGTATATGTAAAAACCACGAGCCTGTCGCCGTAAGGCGATGCTATACGGACGACTCACGACACGAGTCAAATTCGGAGGCCCACGATACGGGCAGAAAGGAGGAGCTATATGCACCTCAACAATACGTGTGAGCAGAAGAACCTGCTCCGACTCTACTTGCAGTTCTTCGCGGAGGGGAGCGGCGACGGAGGCGGCGCGGGCACAGACGCATCGGGAGGCACCGAGGCCGCACCCGCGGGTGACGGAACCGAAGCCGCTACCGACACACAGCAGAGCACGGAGACCAAGACCTACACCCCCGAGGAGGTAGCCGCGGTGGCCAAGCAGGCCCACCTCGTGCCTCACAACGCCATCAAGGAGCGGTACAAGTCCACGTTTGCGAACGCCGACAAGTACAACGCCATGAAGGAGCACATGGGGGCTGTAGCCGAGCGGTACGGCGTATCCCTGGACGACCCCGAGGGGCTCGCCAAGGCGATCATGAACGATACCGCCCTGGTGCAGGCCAAGGCCGCCGAGCTGGGAGTCAGCGAGGATGTGGCCAAGTCGGTCGTAGAGGCCGAAGCAACCAACGCCATCAACCGCACAAAAGAGGCCGAGCGGGTACGCCGCGAGGAGTTCGAGCGCATGAGCCGCGAGGAGGAGGACCTCAAAAAGGTCTATCCGTCCTTTGATTTCGGCAAAGCCTCCGAGAATCCCTCGTTTAAGCTGCTCGTTGACAACGGCCACTCCATGCGCGACGCATATGAGATGTCCCACCACGCCGAGCTCACCCAGGCGGCGATCAGCGCGGCTGTAGAGCGTGCCAAGGCCGAGGCCCTGGCCGAGTACCGCAGTAACGCAGAGAGACCGACAGAGGGGGCCGCAAGTCATAACACAGGTAACTCTCCCACCAACGTGTCCGAGCTCCACGGAGCCGCCCTGGATGCGTTCCTGGAGAGCTTCCCGAGAAAACACAGATGATCCTCCGCAGAAAAGGAGTAAACATTGAACACCAACACCATGTTCCGCGAGGGTTTTGACTACGTAGCCATTACCTTCGACCTGCAGCTGTTCGCCGATGTCGTCGTGCCCTCCAACGCCGAGACCAACATGATGACCTCTCAGTCCACCGAGATCGACGTAGCCTTCCAGAAGGCCAATGACCAGAAGTTCCTGGAGATCCATAAAGAGGCCCTGGTCTTTGAGCAGTACGTCGGCTCGGTCAACCTGCCCGCCAACAGCGGCAACACCGTCCGTTTCCCCAAGAAGCACCGCATCACCCCCAAGAACACCCTGCTGACCGAGGGTAAGACCCCCGATCCCAACAAGATCCAGATCTCGGCTGTGACTGCCACCGTGGAGCAGCACGGTGACTACGTCATGTTCTCGGATGTTGCCCTGGGCACCTCCATCTACGATCTGATGAACCTTGCCCGCCAGGGCCAGGCCTACGAGTCCGCCGAGGTTAAGAATGCCCTGATCCGCGATGACATCCTGGCAAACGACAGCATTCAGATCGCCTACGCGGACAAGGTCGCCGCCGACGGAACCACCACCGAGGTCACCTCCATCGGTGCCATCGACAAGACCGCCAAGCTCACCGTGGAGGTCGTCCGTAAGATGGTCCGCATCCTGCGTAACAACAACATCAAGCCCGCCGTCGGTAAGGACTACGTCATGTTCATCTCCCCCGACCAGTGGTTCGACCTCACCGCCGACCCCGCCTGGGAGGATATGCACAAGTACACCGACCCCACCCCCATGCTGGACGGCGAGATCGGCCGCATCAGCGGTATGAGATTCGTCGAGACCACCACGGTCCTGATCACCAAGGACGGCGCATCCGAAGCGGCTGTCTACCACTCCATCGTCCTCGGTGCAGAGGCCGTGGACCAGATCAAGCTGGCCAACGGCGGTGTCAGTACCATCGCCAAGGGCCTGGGCTCCGGCGGTACCGCCGACCCTCTGAACCAGCGTGCCACCGTTGGTTGGAAGATGTTCTACGGTGCGTCCGTCAAGGATCCCCTGGCCGTCATCGAGCTCATGACCGGATCGTCCAACTCCGCCAACGCTGCGGCCACAGACCTGGTCACCAGCGATTGGGAGTAATCCACGAAAGGAGAACATAAATGGCAAACGAGAAGTTGGTTGACATTGGATATGTCGACTTTGATATGAACGACAGCCTCAACAAGTATCTCACACTCAGCGTGAACGGTAAGACCATCATGCTGGAGCGCGGTAAAAACCACAAGGTGCCCCCCGAGTTTGCGGAGGCCTACGCGCACCGCATGAAAATGAAGGGCCGCCGTATGAGCGAACGTCGCCGCCGCGACAAGGAGGTTCGCGAGAAGCAGGACCAGGACGGCGTGAAGATTTTCTAATCCATTCCATCATCGGGTGCAGGGCGGGGAACCGTCCTGCACTGCGCCATAAGGAGGCCCCATGACCATCAACGAAGCCATAGCGCAGGTAGACCGTATGCGCGAAAATACCGTATCTCCCGACGTAAAGATCGGCTGGCTTTCTCGCGTAGATCACTACGTGTTCGAGGAGATCATCAAGGGCCGCGAGGGCTCCGAGGGCATGACCTTTACAGACTACACCGAGGATGATGCCAACACAACCCTGCTGGTCCCTCCCCCCTACGACGAGCTGTATATCTACAAGATGGAGGCCCAGATCTTTTACGAGCAGAGAGAGATTAAAAAGTATATGAGCTCCATGGCCCTGTACAATCAGGCTATGCAGGAGTACGCAAAGAAATACGCCCGCGAGCACAGGGCCCTGCCCTTGCCGAAAACAAAATACTGGTAAAGGAGACCAAATTATGCCGTTATATTTGCCGCAAATCTACGAGGAGGATTCGAGCCGCAGTATGACGGCTACCTTTCTGGGCCTCAACCGAAAACTCCGCATCGGTGACGGAGAGTTTTACGATATGGAGAACCTGACCTCCGATCACGCGCCCGTCATGTCGGTGCGCAAGCAACGGGGGATCCCTGCCTTTGCGAATGCCGTCAACCCCACCTGCATCACCACCCGCGCGCGAGGAGCGGCGGGTACCTACGAGCCGGTATGGCTGGACGGTACCACCCTGAACATCGGCGCGGAGACGCAGATCGACCTGACCCCATACGGCTATGCAGACGACGGTACCGAGCGTCAGATGGTCAACATGGGCGCATATCTGATCATCATCCCCGACATGATCTACGTCAACACCACCAAGGATGATGATCGGGGCGTGATCGAGGATGCCGTCACCCTCACGGCGGGAACTGTCACCGCAACCGTCTGCGACTACACGGGCGAGTCCCCCACCTATTCCCAGGCATCCGCCCCCACGTCCTCTCTCAAGAACGGCGACTCCTGGCACAAGACGGGCAGTGAGCCCGCCCTGAAACGCTACGACGAGGCTGCGGGTGAGTGGTACGATATCACATCCTACCTCAAGCTCGTAGCCAAGGACGCGGCAGGAAACGCCACCCCCATCACCATGAAAAAGCAGATTGTGGCGGGAGACTCCCTCCGCCTGAGCGGTGCCGCCATCGAGACCCAGGAGCGTCTCAAGGGCATCCGCTATATCCACGGAGTCAAGGAGTACGTAGAGGCCGACGAGACCGAGTCCAAGGCCGTCATGGAGATGTGGATCGAGGGCATCACCAACACCGCCGCCGGTATCGTGGTCCAGCTTTCCGAGACCGCCACGGTTGTCCTGGAGCGCGTGATCCCCCGCATGGACTTTGTCTGTGAGGCGGGTAACCGCCTGTGGGGCTGTCGATACGGCGATGACGGCCAGGGGAACTTTGTCAATGAGATCTACTGCTCCGCCCGCGGAGACTTTTACCGCTGGATCTCGGGAGCCGCAGATAACGATGACGCACCCGTGACGTTCTCCATCGGTACAGACGGAGCCTGGACGGGAGCGGTAAACTATGACGGATATCCCACCTTCTTCAAGGAGCGTTTCATGCACCGCGTGGGCGGCTACGGCGCGTCGGGATTTTCAATCTATGACACCCCCTGCATGGGAGTCGCGCGCGGAGCCCATAGGTCCTTGGCCGTGGTTGGCACGGTGCTCTACTACAAGTCCGCCTCGGCCGTCATGGGTTTTGACGGCTCCACCCCCGTCCCCGTATCCGACGCGGTAGGCCGCCTGGCAGGCTACACGGGAGCGGTCGGCGCAGCCTGCGGCGCGAAATACTATTTGTCGCTCTGGAAAGCCACCGAAAAGGGAACCACCGACCGCCATCTCTACGTGCTGGACACCGGAAAGGGCCTGTGGCACAGGGAAGACGCTACCGAGTGCGAGAGCATGGCTCCCGCGGGTGACAATATGTACTTTATCGCCGTCAATCGAGAAGGGGAAACCGAAACCCACACCATCATGACCGTGGAGCCCACCGAGGACACGACCCCCGAGGAGATCGAGGACAGCCGCATCCAATGGTATGCCGAGAGCGGCATCATCGGCCTGGAGACACCCGATGCCAAGTACATGACCCGCCTGGCCATCCGCCTACGCATGGATGCGGGCGCATCGGTGCGTCTGTCGGTGCAGTACGATTCGATCGGCCCCTGGCGGCACGTGGTCGGGACAGAAACGTCCATCATGAAGACCGTGACCGTTCCCGTGGTCCCGGCCAGATGCGATCACCTCCGAATCAGGCTGGACGGCGCGGGCGGATGCCAGGTGTTTTCAATCACCAAAACCTTTGAGAGAGCGGAGGACCTGTAATGAGTGCCAAAATACCCCCGAACATCCCGCCCAGCGGTGACCGCCTGGACGCAAAATACGAGACCCTGCGCAAAAACTACAACCAGCTGATCGCCGTTGTAGAACAGCAGGCCCGCGAAATCGAAAATCTGAAGAAAGAAAGGAGGACCTCAAATGACAGGGCAAAATAAGAAACTCTACAGTGTTGCAGACTATATTAGTGACAAGAAAAAGAAAAAACAGGAAGAACTGATCGGGACCGCGACCCAAACGCCCAATCAACTGACGGGAACAGTGATCTATAACGGCCTGTCTAATCCAAAAGACATATTGGCGGAACAGAAATCCGCCCAACAGCCGACAACAAGCACGCCTGAGTCTGTCGATCCTGCGTCTCCTGTGCAAACAACCACCGTAGAAACCCCGAAAAAGACCACAACCGTAACGACAACCACCGCAGCCTCCCCCCAGCCCACCGGCGTAGACCAAGTAACCGCCAACGCCAACGTCACCAAGCCCCTGACCCAGGTGGATATCGCCCGCACCCAAATGGAGCAGGCCCGTCAAAAGGTCTATGACGTACTCAACACCAAGTTCCAATATAACGCCAAAGCCAGCCCCCTTTATACCATCCTGGACCGCCAGTATGAGGAGCAGGCCCGCAAGGCCGCGGGAGAGGCTTACGCCCGTTCTACGGCAAATACAGGCGGATACGGGTCCTCCTACGCGACCAACACCGCATCCGAAGCCAGACGGCAGGTGATGCAAGGCTTTAACGATCAGCAGTACGACCTGTATCAGGCGGCCCGCGATGAGTTTTTGGCCGAAAGAGAGTCCACTGTCGAATGGTACAACATGACCAAGCAGATGTACAGCGACGTGCAGGACGAGGAGCTCATGAGTGCCTACGAGTCCGCCTACGGTGTTTGGGACGGAAGCAACGAGGACGCGGTCCGTACCGCCCTCACCGAACAAGGCGTGTCCGCCACCAACATCAACAAGATCATGACCGCCCTCAAGCAGGAGAAGCTCACCAACTTGCAGACAGACTACAACATATCCGAGTATGAGGACGAGGCCGCGTATAAGTCGGTATATAGGACTGCCTCTGCGCTGTGGACCGGCGACAACGAGTCCGAGGTCCGAACGGCTCTGCTGGCTGAGGGCGTGGATGCGGCCACCGTTAACAGCATTATAAGAGACCTCAAGACGGGCACCCTCAGCGATATGACTCTGGACGATGAGCTGACGGCCGTCAGAGAGAGCCGTGAGTACAAGACGGCCATGGATGCTGCCCGAGCCGTATGGGCTAAGGATCAAAGCGAGGAGGCTGTCAGAGCTGCGCTGAGCGGTTACTCGGCCACCGTCGTGGACGACATCGTGGCAAGCCTCAAGCAGGAGCGGTTGACCGATATGCAGGTAGATGTCGCCATCAAGGAGCTGGAGCGCACCGAGTCGGGTGAGCTGAGCGAGGAGGCCAAGCAGGAGCTGTACGACAGTGCCGCCGAGATCTACACGGGCCAGAACCAGCAGCAGGTAGCAGCCATGCTGGAGAGAGCCGGAGCAACCCCCGAGGAGGCCGCCAAGATTGTGAAAGACCTCGACACGGTAGCAAAGGCAGGGCTTTTGGATGTGGTCAATAACGTCACAGATATCGCCTCGGCTGTGGATGCAAAGGATCAGTTGGATACGGCTCGTCGGAATCATATCATTGACGTGGCTGTGTATGACGAGCAGATCAAGATCATCAGCGGCAAGATCATGTCGGGCATCAACGAGAACCTCAACGATCTGGAATCCATCGACTACGAGGGCCTGGGTATTTCCGAGGACGAGTGGAGTAATATGGATGACGTCGATAAGAAGCTGGCCGTCTTTGATGCCGTTGGACAAATGGCGCAGGAGGGCGTGGTCACTCGCTCCGATTACTACAAGATGTTGTATAACGACACCAAGGAGTTTTTCGAGAGTAAGGACTATACAAAGAGCAAAACTCCCACACGGGATGCTGTAGACCGGGCTATTGTTATCCAGGATCTGTATGACTCTGGAAATCTGCCCGAGGATGACTACAAGAGCCTGCTCTATAATGTTATTGCTCCAAAAATAGAAGAAACAACACTGTTTAAGAGCCTTATAAAAGGAGTCAAAGCCGTAGATGAATGGGGAGGATTTGACGGCGATTGGATGGATAATAATATGGCGTGGAGTCAAATTAGAGAGGTGGTCTTGCAAGGCGGGTCGAGCGATGACAGACAATGGGCGCAAATGTCTGATGATCAAAAGGAAATGGCGGTTATTATTGCAAGACACATCGCCAATAGAGGAGAAAGTACCACCAACAAGCCGACAACTCCCAACCCGAGTCTTGCAAGCTCTCCCACGACCAGAACGACCCTTGATTCGTAAGGAGTAAGACATGGCCAAAACCTACATCAACGCATCGAAAAACGCCGGTCTCAAAACAAACCGCATCACCCGTAAGAAGAAAAAGGAGTTCATCAACGCCTCCGCCCGCGATGAGAAGAACCGAGGAGGCCTGCTCGAAGGAGCAGGCTACCTCCTGGGGAGCGGTGCCCTGGGCGTTGCGGGCGTGGTCGAGGGCGCAGGCGACATTCTTGCCGCAGGTTCAGACCTTCTCCGCGGCGACACCGCCATGGCAAAATATCGTTTCATGGACAACGATACCGCCGAGGCCAGGGAAAAGCTGACCGAGTGGTACAACCCCAACAAAGCCATGCAGATCGCCGGTGACGTAACCTCCGGCATCGGTAACAGCCTGGTCTTTATGCTCCCCTACGTCGGTCCCTACCTGGCCGCCGCAGGCTATACGGGTATGGGCATCTCCAACGCCGCCGAAAAGACCGGCGACGTGGGCTTGAAGGAGATCGGCTACGGTGTGGTATCCGGCGGTATGGAGTTCGCCATGGACAAGCTCACGGGCGGCATCGGAAAGGCCGGTAAAAACATCGGCTCTGCCGTAGCCCGCAAGCTGGGCCGAGAGGCGGGAGAGTCGGTGGCCATGGCCACCGGAAAGACCGCCGCCTCCAAGCTGGCAGGCGCGATCACGGGCCGCGGCCTGGTGGGTACCGTCCTGAAGGAATCCCTCAAGGGCGCGGCAGGAGAGGCAGCCGAGGAATCCTTGACCGAGATCATCGACCCCGCCCTGCTCAAGCTGTTCAACATCGACGAAAACGCCGATTGGGACTGGAAGCAGATCGCCTACGCAGGTCTGATCGGCGGTCTCTCGGGCGGTCTTATGACCGCGGGGCCCGCCGCCATCAACTACAAATCCTCGGTCAAGGCAGGCCGTTCCATCCGCGAGAACGGCCAGGCCGAGACCATGGTCAACTACGCCAAGACCACAGCCCTCAAAGCCGCTACGCGAAAGCAGGAGCGGTACAAGGCCGCCGCTGATCAGAAGATCACCCCGAAAGAGGGGGCAACCGTTATCGGCAAGACCTACACCGGCGCGAAAAACCTGGTCAACAGCGTCCGGAACAGCCGCGCCGAAAGCCGCGTGAAGGCCATGGCCGAGAAGGTAGACAAGAACGTCGAGGCCTACAAGGCGTATATGTCCAACCCCAAAAAGACCGAGAAGGAGCTGGAGGTATCCGACGCAATCCTCGGTGAGCTTCGCGGCAACCTGTTCCTGCTGGAAAACGCCAGCCTGCTGGAGGTCTACGAGGAGGCCGTCCTGGAGCTGGACGAGGAGGACAAGCAGAACCTTGTAAACGACCTCAACACCCGTGCCAAGGAGCAGAAGGGCAAGTCCGACTATACCGTAGCCGACCTCGAAGCGAATATCGACGATATCCTCACCTCCATCGCCGCGAAGTATATGACCGACGATCAGTACGGAGAACTCAATAAACTTTTCCAAAAGCGGAAAAACGCTACTGCCGAGACCCAACCCGCCGAAACAACGCCCCAGGTCGCCGTACAGCCCGCCCAGGGCGCAGAAGTGGCCGAGGCCGAGGAAGTGACCGCCCAAAGCAAAAAGCCCGTCACGCCGCGATTTGCGGGCAACGGGAAGGTCAAGGTGGAAGGTGGCCGCAATTGGAAGGATCTGACTATTACAGGAGATCAAAACGCCGCCTATGCCGCCTACAAGGCCGCCGAGATCCTCGCCCCCAACCTGGGAGCTGACATCGAGATCCACGAGAGCCTGGACAAGGACGGTCGCCAGGTAAACGGCTACTTTGATCAGCGGACCAATACCATCCACATCAACATCAACGCCAAGCGCGGGACGAGCGGGAAGCAGATCGCCCTCTATACCCTGGGACACGAGGCCACCCACTACGTCAAGCAGTGGTCGGGTGAGAAATACGAAGCCCTGGCCGACTTCGTCATGAACAAGCTGGGCGGTGACACCGAGACCCTGATCACCGATAAGATCGCCACCCTGCGCACCATATCGGACTATCAGACCCTGTCCGACGAGGTCCTCCGCGACCTCGCCCGCGAGGAGGTTGTAGCCGACGGAATGGAGCTGATCCTCACCGACGGCAAGGTCCTGGACGAGCTGGCCAAGCAAGACCGTTCCCTGTGGGAGACCATCAAGGAATGGATATCCGACATCATTGCCAAGATCAAGAAGGCCTACGGCGATCTCAACCAGGCCTCCAAGACCGCGCAGACCCTGCGAGAGACCCTGGACACCCTGGACGAGGTGGAACGGCTGTTTACCGAGAGCGTGAAGGAGGCGGGGGAGAGAGTTAGGACGGCGGAGCCTGTAACCAGCATGAATGAAGAAAACGTGCAGGTTAGCGGGGAAAAGTTGTCTGTGGAGCCCAATTATGCCAGTAATATTGAGCAATGGAACGCCGATGAGCGGCCAGAAAATGAGTCATTCATTTTAGGCATGACAGGTGATGTGCTACAAGGATTAGGGGCGATTGAAAGCGAAATTTTCATAAACGGAGATAAAATCAAGACCATTTTGAGCGATCATCCTGAATTGACATTGGATGAAATCAAGCGGATTCCACAAATTTTAGATGATCCAGTTTTGATTTTAAAAAGCCGAAACGTAGGTCGCACCGGCAAAATGAATAGCCGCATGGTTATTTTTGGTGCTGTAAGAGCTAAAAACGGCCAGCCTGTTATGTCCATTTTGGATCTTCGTCCTGTTGAAAATAATTTCGTAATTGCGGATATGCAAAAAGTGACGAGTGCGTATACAAAGACGACAAACCCGGTAGAGTTTGTCAAGGAGAGTTCTGTGGTATATGCAGACAAAAAAAGAACCGCCTCGTTACTTCGGTCAATAGGCTTCCAAATGCCTATCGAGCTGAACAAGAGCGGTTACATAGGTAGTATAGCATACAAAGAGCGAAAAGTCAATATATACGGTGAAAAATTTGAAGATGTTTTTTCGGAAGGACAAATAAAATATTCCATTTCCGAAGAAACTCCCCCCGACCCCGATCCCGACACCACCCAATCAGAGGACAAGCCGAAAGCCGAAAAGGATCAACAGACCCTGGAGGAAGAAAACCGCGAACTGACCGAAAAGCTGCACAAAATGCAGTACGCTATGGTACAGAGGGCCATCAAGGCCGGAGAGATCTCCGCCAAGATGAAGCGGCAAGCCATATCCAAGGGTGCCGACGTAGTGCTGGACAGCATCGGCGTGACTGACGGCAGTAATCGACGCGAGCTGGTGCGCCGCATGGAAGAAATCTACGCCCACATGGCCGCCAAGAACGGCATATCCTATGAGCAAGCCTTTGAGGAGGCGGAGGACGTAGCCGACTGGCTGATATCCCGTCAACCCCTGGTGCGTGACGCAGCTATGGCCGAGCAGGCCCAGGAAATCCTGAAAACCCTGCACAACTCCAAGATCAGATTGACCTTTGGTCAAAAGGGCGAGGTTTCCCAGCAAATGGGTTCCACCGAGGATTATCGAAAAGCCATGTTTGGAAAGGTAACTGTCGCTGATCAGGCCGGAACGCCCCTGGATGTGCAGTGGGCCGAATGGTCAGATATGTACCCGGAGGTGTTTGCCGACGATGTAACCGAGACAGATATGCCCACGAGGCTGTTGGAAATCTACGAAAACCTTATGTCACAGCGTGATTACGTGGAAATCATAGACGAGTACATCGACGCGGAGACCTTGACTGCTACCATCTTTGAACAGATCGGTCATATCGTCTGGGAGGCCGAAACATCCTGGGTCAACGATACAACCATCCTGGCCAACGCGCTGGAGGGGGCCGTCACCTCCGAGCAGGAGTGGAAAATCGTCCAGGAGTACAAAAACCGCGCGGGAGAGCTGGAGCAAACCAATGCAAGAATTTCAGCCCTCCGACGTGAGGCAGCAGCTGTAAACAGAGAAATCGGCTCTCTGCTGCAAAAGAAAAAGGAAAGCGGCAACAAGGAGCCGTGGGTACTGACCGCGCTGGATGAATCATACAAGCGTAAGGGAGAGTTGATTGACGAACTCGACCACCTGGTGAACACCGTCCAAAAAGCGAGTGAAAGACTTCTGTCTCTCCGTGCTGCAAAGCCCTTGCAAAAAGCATTGGCAGAGGCGAATAAACGAGCTGACGCAATGGAAAAAAAGGCGCACAAAGCAGAGGAACAGGCAGAGAAGGCCTGGGAGTGGTCAAAGGAAACCGTCCGTGAGGTCCGAACCGAGGAACGAGAGAAGGGAAGGGAATACAAAGAATACCTCGACCGCAAAGAAGGCGAATCCCAGGAACGCGGCGAAATCACAGCCCGTAAGCGTACCGTCATGCGGCTCCTGGGCTCACTGGAAACCAAACTCTACCACCCCACAAAAACAAACCACGTCCCCCAGGAGCTGCTTGACCTGGCTCTGAAAACCCTCCACGTCGCCGATCCGGGCGCATTTGCCGCCAACCGCACCAATATCCGCGAGATGGGCGATCTTGCCGCAAAGATCGAGAAGCTGGAACGCAAGGCCGCAAGGACCGCCACCGAGCAGGAGCGTCTCGACAAAATGAAAAGCAAATACGAGCACCTGGAAGCCGAGACCCTGCCCCTCAAAGAGCAGGCCAAGGCCCTTCTGACCGCATTTGTCGAATATAACAAAAACGTTCCCGAGGATCAGCGATACCCCGAGGGCTTCATCAACATCATGACCGCCCGCGTCAATGAAATCGAAAACAAGCCTCTCGTTGAGATGGGCCTGCGCTCCCTGGAGGCCGTGGAGACGTTCGTCACGATGCTGAGCCATCAGATCGACACCGTGAACAACACCTTCGCCACCGAGCGGACCCTGAAGATCAGCGACCTCGGCCAAAAAGCATCCACCGAAGCCGCCGACAGTAAGCCCCTCAAGGTCCTGTCCCCCACCGGCAAGGAATGGGCAGGCATGAGCGGTATCCGAAATTTCTTCTGGAAGAACCTCAAGCCTCTCACCGTCTTCGAGGCCATCGGCTCAAAGACCTTCGCTGACCTGTTCCAAAACGTCCTGAACGGAGAGGACACCTGGGCGCGGGATATCGTGGAGGCCCGCGAGAAGATCCTCAAGGCCCGGGAAGCCCACGGCTACAAGGACTGGGACCTGGATGCCCGCACCGAGGTGCAGACAGGGAGCGGTCCCGTCAGCCTGAACCTGCGGGAGCGAATGGCGTTGTATGCTCTGTCCTTCCGTGAAAACGCCGAAAGCCACCTGCAAGGCGGCGGATTTGTCCTGGATCCCATGGCCACCGAGGAAACCAAGATCAAAGGCCTGTCGGTCGAAGCCCTGAAAAAGCGTCTCAACGACTCCAAGCGATACGTCATGGACAAGGAGATGCTGGGCAAGCTGGCTACGGGATTGACTGAGGAACAAAAAGCATACGTGCGGGAAATGCAGGCCTATCTTACCGAGCTGGGCAAGAAGGGTAACGAGGTATCCCGCAAGCTCTACGGAATGGACATTTTCACCGAGGAATATTACTTCCCGATGAAGGTGAGATCGGTATACCTGGATGCCCAAACAGGCAAAACGGGTGATCCCAATCTCAAAAACATGGGCATGACCAAGGAGATCGTCCCCAACGCCAAGAACCCCCTGGTTCTGCAAGGCTTCGACGAGATCATGGTGGACCATATCAACAACATGGCCACCTATCACGCCTTTGTGCTTCCCATGGAGGACCTGCGCCGTGTCCTCAACTACAAGCCGGTCAACTACAAGACCGACGAGAACGGCGACGTGATCCTGAATGATGACGGCCTCCCCGTGGCGGACAACGAAGCGGCAAAGCAGTACGACACACTCCAGGCCGTCATCGAATCCAAGTACGGACAAAAGGCCAATGCCTACATCATCCAGCTCATGCGAGACCTCAACGGCGGTGCCCGTCGGGACGCGGCGGCGGGGATCATCGACCGAGGCATTACAGCCTTCAAGCGGGCCTCCACTATGGCCTCCCTGTCGGTGCTGGTACAGCAGCCCACGTCCATCTTCCGCGCGGCGGCTTACATTGACCCCAAATACCTGGCCGGAACCGCCTCCATCGTGGATTTCAAGAACCACAAAAAGCTGTGGGAGCGGGTCAAGAAATACGCCCCCGTTGCCATCATCAAGGAAATGGGCGGCTATGACACAGGTGTGGGAGCCCGGACGGGCGACTATCTGAACGCCGCCGAATACGGTAAGGGCGAGCGTCTCAAAGGCTTTGCCACCGATGCAAACTACCGCGCCGAGGTCTTCGGCATGGGCGCGGCCTATGCGGACGAGATGGCCTGGATCCAAATTTTCGAGGCCTGCGTCAGCGAGCAGGCGGACAAGCTGAAGCAATCCCGCGACTCCGAGGCCGTCCTGGAAGCGGCAGGGAAGCGGTTCGAGGAGGTCGTGCGCCATACCCAGGTGTATGACTCCACCCTGACCCGTTCCGAGAATATGCGCTCCAAGGACACCGGTATGAAAATGGCCACCGCCTTCATGTCCGAGCCCACCACCGTTGTCTCCATGATCGCGGAGGCTATCATGAAAGCCGAGCGGGGAGATGTCAAGTTCCTGCGCAACACAGCCGCCGCCGTGGGCGCGTCCATCATAGTCAACGCCCTGGCATCCTCCCTGATATACGCCATGCGCGACGACGATGAGGAGAAAACCTACGGCGAGAAATACCTGTCCAAGCTGGCCATGGAAACCGCCGCGGGATTCAACCCGCTGGAGTATTTCCCTGTATTCCGCGATTTCATGTCGTTGGTGAAGGGATATGAGGTCGAGCGGACCGATATGGCCCTGGTAGGAGACCTGCTCAACCAGGTGCAGAGCCTCTCCAGCTCCAAGAAGACCATCCCCCAAAAGGTGATCGGCGTGAGCGGTGCGGTCTCATCCTTCTTTGGATTGCCGCTGACCAATGTGGTTCGAGATGCCAACGGATTCTTACACACCGTTCTCAAGCAGACCGATACCGAGCGTATGACCGGGAAGGGTCTGTCCGTAGCGTTGATGCAGGAGTTTGACACCATTTTTAACGCCTTCGACGAGAAGACCCGCAATAGCTACCAGCTCTACCAGGCCGTGCTGGATGGCGACAACAAGCACTATGCCAGAGTAGTCGC
The DNA here is from genome assembly GCA_964427175.1 of uncultured Clostridium sp. Lineage (GTDB taxonomy): Bacteria > Bacillota > Clostridia > Oscillospirales > CAG-272 > CAMEON01. Next base: position 48,351 of record CAYRTP010000001.1, read on the forward strand.
CCGTTACGAGAGCAGTAAAGACGCAGAACTCGCCCTGCGCCAGGCCTTGAGGGAATACGATCCCCGCATAACCGAAGCCGCCCAAGCCCGTCTCAACGGTGAACTCGACGTATACGAATCCATAGTAGACCAGATCGAGTCGGAGGGCAAGTTTGACCGCAACATCGCCATCCGCGCCATCAATAACCAGATGACTTGGATCAAAAACAACGAAACCACAGCCACCGTCCCGCAGGCCGAGGACGCAGAGGACACACCCGAGGCTCTCTACACCGCCTCCGACCTCAACGCGGCCCTGGAACGCGGTGACTCCGAGGACTTTGAGATGCTCTACTACGTTCTGCTCACCGATAAGAAGGAGCAGGGAAAGACCGAGGCCCAGGCCCGATCCTCCATCAAATCCTCGGTCACGTCCTACTGGAAAAAGCAATACCTCGCCGCCTGGGAAGCCAATGACACCAAGGAGATCAAGCGAATCCAATCCATCCTCCTGTCCACGGGCCTCTACGGCACCCGCAATGACGTGGCGACTACGGGTCAGGAGTGGGTAAAGGCCTACGCGGCCTCCAAAACCAAAAAGTAAATATGGGGAGGGCAAACCCTCCCCCGAAAGGAGAGAAAAACCATGAGTACCATATATCGCAAGGCGGTGACTCGCATCATCCTGGACGTAGCCAGCCCGGACGTGCAAAAGGCGGTGTCGGTCACCCAGGGCGATGTCAACCGCAAGTTTGAGATCACCCTTGTAGACGGTGGGCGGCCGTTCCCGCTTCAGCCGAAATGGACGGCGGCCCTGGTCGGCATCAAGCCGGACGGCACGAACATTTTTAACTCCTGCGTGGTAGACGAGACGGGTAAGATCGTCTACGATTTCGCGGGCGGTGAGGAGATCGCCACGGCGGCGGGTGGCTACGCCATCTACTTTGAGATCTACGACGAGGTTGGTGATACCCTGGCCAGCCCCTCGATTTGGCTGACTGTCATCCCGTTCCCCAACCGAGACATGGCCTCCGAGGACCAGTACACAGCGGCGAGGGAGCTTGTCCGACGGATAAATGAGATGGAGGGACACCTGGAAATTTTTGAGCTCCATGTAAAAGATGTCGATTGGGATGTCCTCGGAAATACGGAGCACATTCGGAACACGATCGCCTTGACAGACGGAGCCCTCACGAAGATCAGCCCCAACCTACTCCCGGATTTCCGTACTATCATGCTCAGTAAACCAACTGTAAACAACTACTGTGTCTATATGAACAGTACGGTTTATAACGCGGAAGTTGGAGAGCTGGCGGGCCGATGGGTAAAACTCAACGGTCAGCTCGCCTACATCGGGGCCAACACCGCCGATGAGATCCTCTTGTATACCAGCAGCAGCATGACCAAGACCCTGAACGTGACCTGCGCGGCGGGGGACGTGCTCTATCCTGCGGATATGGACGTGACCGAGGAGGTCAAGAAGAGTTTGGACGTTGCTGATATCGCCCACGAGCACGTCTACCTCAAACTGCAAAACAGGAAGTTTATCCTGGATGATGCCGATCTGCTCCCCGGCCACTACGGCATCGTGCTCAGCGAGTCAACTGAAAACCACTATGGCATCTACATGGACAGCATGGTCTATCACGCGGCGGTTGGAGCGTTAGAGGGCCGATGGGTAAAGCTCAACGGTCAGATCGGCTACATCGGGGCCAATACCCCCGACGCGATGATCTTGTACACCGACAGCACAAAGACCACGCCCCTGTACGTAACCTGCGCGGCGGGAGACGTGCTCTACCCAGTGCAAATGGACGTGACCGAGGAGATCAAGGAGATTTTGGACGTTGAGGGAAGTGGCACCGTCCCGACCTTTGACCTGGTGGAGCTGGGCATGGGCCCCATCACCATCATCGACGAGGGAGAGCCTGTGGTACTGGAGACCGATACGACCGAGATCATGGAGGCCGTGGAGCGAGGAGAGGCCGGGTTCACCCTGGAGTTCGCGTACAGCGGACTGACGGTGCAGGGGACTTACGTCATGCAAGCACAGCCCGGAGGCTTCGCCAAAATCACAACCATCCCGTTTGCGGCGGACTACCCCTTTGTCGTGACGCTCCTGGTCGAGGAGGGTAAGATCACGGGCACCGCAACGACCATTCAGAAGATGCTCCCCGACCCCACCGCCGACGACGAGGGCAAAGTCCTGACTGCCGAGGGCGGTGAGTGGGTACTCAAGGAGATCGAAACAGAACTCCCCGAGATTGCCGACGGTGACGAAGGCAAGGTCCTGACCGCCGAGGACGGCGAATGGGTAGCAAAAGAGATCGACACCGACATCCCGGCCTTTGACCTCTCGGGCCTGGGCCTGCCTGCGATCCCGCTGGATGGGACGGCTGTAGAGGCCGCGATGGATGTGGCCGAGATCGTCGCCGCGCTTCAGGCGGGGCCTGTGAAATTCAAGGTCCAGCTGACAGACGGCGAGAACGGGGGTGAGGTCGAATTGATGGGGACCTCAATGGGTATGTCCGATGGCTCCACGTACTCCTGCTCCTGTGCTGTGGACGCTTTGTCAGGTATTGGCGCGCATCTGAACCTGCTCTTTCTGCCCGAGTATAATGCGTGCACCGCTATAATTTTGAAGACCGAGACCGAAAAGCTCCCCGAGGTCACCGCTGACGACGACGGAAAAGTGCTGGCGGTCGAGGGCGGGGAGTGGACGGCGAAAGAGCAGGAAGCCATTCTTCCCGAGGTCACCTCCGACGACGACGGAAAAGTGCTTGCGGTAGAGAACGGCGAGTGGGTAGCCAAGGAACTGACAACCGAGGACGAGGAGGGGAGCGATACCGCCATCCCGACCTTCGACCTGGTGGCGCAGGGACTCCCCGCCGTGCCTCTTGACGGGACTTCTGTTGCCGCCTACGACGTTGACAACTCGGAGATTTTCACGGCTCTGGACGCGGGCATGGCACAAGTCCTCGTGAGTGTCGGGGTTTTGTCCAGTCGTTCGTTCATCGTCGATGGCTTTAAAATGTCCAACAGCACATACTCGTGTTCGGAGGTGTTCGTGAGTGGAGAGGACGGCTATGTGCTCAATCTGTTCTTCTGGAAGGACGCAACCATAGCCCAGATTACAAAGGTGCTGACCAAGCTCCCCGAGGAGCCCACAGCCTACGACCTATCCGCGTTTGACACGGACGGCACCATCACCGAGACCTACGCGGACGGCACGACCAAGACCACTACGATGGAGTTTGACGCGGACGGGAACCCCGTCAAGATCACCGACGGCGACGGGAACGTCGTCACGCTGACATGGTAAGGAGGTAGAGGCTTATGGATATTGTTTCTTTTGTGATGGGACTCCAGAAGGGTAAGGCAAGCGCGCCCGAGATGCAGGAAAAGACCGTTAAGATCACTGAAAACGGCACCACGGAAGTCCTGCCCGATGATGGGTGCGCTCTTTCGAAGGTAACGGTCGATGTGAGTATTGTGAGTAGTGGTGGGAAAAGTTACTCATACAAACGGGATTCTGCAAGCAGTATCGATTCCGAATGGTCGCTTAGCAATGGAGTGCTTACATATAAGCATAATCTGGGTGTTGTTCCCGATTTTCTTTTCTTTGGGTTGGCTGAACCTGTCACTACTACGGGGAATACCTATCTGCTCAACGCATATGGTTTCAATGATGCCATGCTTGAAGCACTTGGTGGGGGGTATATTTGTATGGCAAATTTGGTTTATGCGTCGGGAGGAGTCGGCGGATTTGGAAGCAATGTGGGAATCGAACACGATGCGATTGATAGTCTTCGAGGTCAAAATTTGCGGAATGTGACTGCTACTACTTTTACGGTCGGTTCGTCTACGTACCCCATAATGGACAAGACTTATATGTGGATTGCATTATACGGTATTACATAACCACCCGGCCCCACTCCAACAGGGGGGGACAACAGACAAAGACAAAAGGAGATGAGGCACCTTGAAAAAGGTATTCATCGGAGCGGGACACGGCGGCCCTGACAGCGGGGCCGTCGCCCGCGATAAGAAGAAAGGAGAGATAGAGTGAAGATTCATCTTTTTTTAGACCATACCGCCCTCCTGCAGGACGACGGGAAGAAAACCATCACCATTCTCCCCGCCGCCGCGGGCACCCTGGAGATCGAGGGCCGCCGCCTGGCGGTGGAGAACGGGACGGTATTCCACCCCATGCGCGATCTCATCGGCCAGGCGCGGGTGGCCTTTACCACCAAAAGCGGCGCGCGGTACGTGGCGGTGCGGCCCTACATGGCTGACGGGATCCCCGTCTCCCGGGTCGATTACGCCGCCGCATACGCCGACGTGAGAACCCACGTGGACGACCTGGAGCGGCAGGTGGAAAAACTGACAGAGGGCTACCACAAGCTGAGCACCGACACAAAACACGACGCTTTAGGGTTTCTGACCCACAACACGAGAAAACAGGAGGTAGATTGACATGAAAAATGTCATGACAAAAGTCATTATTTTCACGCTGGCCGTGCTGATGATCACGGCGGCCGTTGCCCTCCCCGCCTTTGCGGAGGAGGTTGGCACCGAGGCAATTACCGAGGAAATCTCGGAAGTTGCGGCCGAAACCGAGGAAATCTCGGATACTGCGGCTGATTTGACCGAAACCGAAAAATCGGCCGAAAAAACGACCGATGCCGACACTTTTCCCAACGAACAAACGGAATATGTGACCGACACGAACGTCGGCAGCACCGAGCCCGCCGAAACCGAAACGGCCATCCCCTTTGACCAGTGGCTATACGACGCGATCAAGCAAGCCACCCCCGAGCAGGTGGAGATGATCGAGGAGATCGTCATGGGCGGCCTTAACGCCCTGGACAAGCTGGGGATCAAGGGCTTTGACCGCGTCCGCATCTGGGTGGAATACAACACGGCCACGGTCATGGTCATCGCCCTTGCGGTGGCGTTGGTGCTGTTTTTCATCGGGTCGATTCTCCAGAAAAAAGGCTTTGCCAAGAAGGCAGATCTGCTGAACTCGAACGCCATTGAGATGTACAACGAGGGCCAGGCCATGGCGGAGGAGGCGCACAAGAGTTGCAAGGCATACGCCGACCGAGCCGACCGCGTATGCCGTGAGTGCGCCGAGGCGGCACAGGCCGCGGCGGAGAGTGCCAAGGCGGCCAACGGGCAGGTAAGCGAGGAGCGGGCTCTGCTCATCGCCGAGCTGGACAAGTCCGCCCGCGTAAACCAGGCCATGTGCGAGACCGTGGATTTCCTTCTGCAGTGCTCCGATCTCTCCCAGGCCAAGCGGGACGAGGCCCACGCCATCTACCAGCGGGGCGTGGATGCTCTGCGCGGCTACATCGAGGATCTCCCGGAGGAGCTCTCCAAGGAGGTGATGGCCGATGAAAACAACGACCAAGCGTAAGCTGGGCGCGGTCGGTCTGCGGACGCTGGGTGTAGGCTCGGCGGTGGGGATCCCTGTGGGTGTGGTCCTCCAAAAGTTTCCCCTGTGGGGCCCCGATCGGGTGGTGGACGGCAAGACCCTGGGCGTGGGCGGTGCCATGGCTTTGCTCATCGTGCTCCTGGGCTTCCGCCGTCAGCTCTGGCCCATTATCAAGACCAAGCTGCACATTACCGCCATCGGCGCGCTGATCTTCTGGGGGCTGGCCTTTGGCCTGCTCCTGGGGATCGAACGGCTGGTGCCTCTGCTCCCCGACCTGCGGACCGTCTGCATCGCGGGGCTGACGGGTACGGCACTGGGCCAGGGATTCGACACTGCGGCGGGGTTCGTGGATCCCGCCAAGGGAGAGAATGCCCGTAACGGGCAGGAAAAGGAGGTAGCAAAGGATGCTTGAGAGAGAGCCTACGCGGATTGAGATGATGCAGGAGCGGCAGAAGCTTAGAAACGACAAATCCAAATATTGGGCGGCGGTCATCGGACAGAATATGTCCCTTGCGGTCTGTCTTATGATCCCCGCGTTCCTGATCACCCTGATCTGGACCGAGACCACCCTGCCCAAGCTGGGGGCATCCCTGGGCATGGAGACCCTGCTGACCGCCGCGCTGTTCATCTTTGCCGAGTGGGCGGCCATCAACGTGGGCATCCCCTCGGGCAAGCTGGATGACGGGTACATAGCTATCCAAAAGACCTTCCAGGCGCGCAAGGCCGAGATCAAGGCGCGGGGGATCCTCAAGATGGACGTGTTCTGCGACTGGCAGATCGACGAGGAGCTTACAGCGGCAAAAAAAGCCATGTGCCGTAAGCTCAAGATCGATTGGCAGACCTACCGAGCCGAGATGGCACCGCTGACCGAGGAGGAGCTGATCGACAAGTACGGCAAGGTTCGGGGCCGCATGATCCACCGCATCAACGCGCTGGAGCCCATCGAGCTGACCCCCGAGCTGATCCTGGGGGAGCAACAGGACGGCCTGCGGGGCGGCATCAGCATCGGCGGCGAGGAGTACGTGGCCAAACAAAAGTATGGCAAGCTCAACCTGCTCAAGTCTGTGCTGACCATCGTGCTGACGGTGGGTATTGGGTTCACCTTCGCGCCCGGCGTGAGTTGGGGCAAGATCGTGTTTACCATCTATCGGCTGATTGCGGTTTTCATCCGCATGAAGACCGGCTTTGACAAGGGAGCCAAAGCCTACAACAAAATTGAGGTCAAGCACCGAGAGTCGCAGATCTACTACATGGACCGGTATGAGGAGTTTTTAGGTACGCCGGGGCTTTATGAGGTTGCGGCGGAGAGGTATGGGACCACGCTGATCCCCACAATACCCACAAACAAGGAGGCCGCCCATGAAGCTAAGACTCAATATGTTGACCGAGCAGGAGGCGCAGATGATCAGCCAGCGCGCGGACCTGACCCCGGAGCAGGGCTGCCTGTTAGCACTACTCCTGCGGGATGACGTAAACGATATCGGTGCAATGCAGATCTTACATATGAGCACGGCGCAATATTACAATCTCAAAAGCGGGCTGACGCTCAAAATACTGCATGTGCTCTTTGAGGATGCGTTGAATCTATAAACCAAAAAGCCGAAGGAAATCGAAAGGTTTTCCTTCGGCTTTTGCTGTATAATCCAAAACACAAACAAAAGGAGGACGAGTTATGGTAAATAACTACCAAATGGGCGGCCTGGTCCTGCCCGGCATGCAACCCTGGGGGGCGGGATATAACACCCAAATGCCCCAACAGCAGACCCAACCCCAGCCGCAGGTAAACACCAACAAGGTCTACGTGACAGACGGCAACGATGCCATGACCCGCATGGCCCCGTATAACTCCATCATCCTCTACGTCCAGCAGGACGAGACCATGATCCACGAGGTCTGGACCGACGGCCAGGGCCGCAAGCAGATTCGCTCGCGCGCGCTCACCGAGCCCGCACAACCCCAGGAGGCAAACCGCGAGGACGTAGTCAGCCGTAGGGAGTTCGACGACCTCAAGGCCCTGGTGGAGAAGCTCAAGGCGGAGGTGGACCATGAATAACAACCCGTTTGCCCAGCAGCTGATGACCATGATGAGCCAAGGTGGAGGGAATCCCCAGGCTTATGTCCAACAGTTGCTCAAAAGCAATCCGCAATTTGCCCAGCAGTTGCAGGGAAAAAATGTCCAGCAAATGGCGGCCCAGGCTCTGCAACAGATGGGCATAAATCCCCAGCAGTTCTTCCAAAATCCCCAGCAATTTCTGGGGATGATGATGCAGAACCGCAGATAGGTATAAACTCCGCGCTCACACGGGGTAGATATAAATATTACTATGGAGGTATAAAGTATGAACGAAAATGGTTTTACCGAAGGCTTTGCAGTAGGTCAGGGAATGGCCAACAATAACTGCTGTATGCCTTACGCAGGCGGCTTCGGCGGCTTTGGCGGTTGGGGCGGCGATTGGCTCGCCATCATCGTGCTGGCGGCTCTGTTCGGCGGCGGATACGGCTTCGGCGGTTTCGGTGGCGGCATCGGCGGCGGCTACAACGGCGGTGTGTTTGGTGAGGTCCAGCGCGGTTTTGACACCCAGGGCATCAACAACAAGCTCAACGGCATCGAGAACGGCCTGTGCGACGGCTTCTACGCGCAGAACACCAACACCCTCAACGGTTTCTCTGGTGTGCAGAACACCCTTTGCCAGGGCTTTGCCGGGGTGAACGCCACCGTCAACACCGTGGGTAACAACATCACCCAGGGCATCTGCAATCTGGGCTATAACGTCCAGGGCGGATTTAACGAGATCGGCCATCAGATCAGCGACAGTTGCTGCCAGACTCAGCGCGCCATCGACGGCGTGAACTACAACCTGGCAACCCAGTCTTGCGAGACTCGCCGCGCAATCGAGGACAGCACCAACCGAGTGCTGGGCTTCCTGACCGATCAGAAGCTCGATGCTCTGCGTGCAGAGAACGCCGCACTGACTGCCCAGCTGTCCAACAATGCACAGACCGAGCGGATCATCAACCGCCTGTCGCCCTGCCCCATCCCCGCATATCCCGCTTGCCCTCCCGCAGGCGCGTATAACTGGGGCGCATGGGGCGGCAATAACAACTGCTCCTGCGGCTGCTGATCAGTAGCAGAAAGGAGACAGTTATGAGTTGTTGCAAAACCAAAAAGCTCTGCCAAAACACGGTCGTCTCCTCCTCTGTTACGGTTGTCGCTGTCGGTGGCGTGCAGACCCTGGTCATTGACACCCCGGCTAACGTGTACCGGGATGGGGAGTGCCTGGAGCTCATTGTGGCCCAGGAGATCCCCGAGGCCGCCACCATCTCCATGCCCGTGGCATTGGGGATTGGCGGCGTGACCGATCCCGTGTACCCGCTGGTGCGTTGTGGATGTCAGCCCGTGACCGCCTGCGCCATCCGCGAGAGAGGCATCTACAAGCTGGTGGTTCGCACCACGGCCACCGGTGCCAATCTCCGCGTGATGAGCGGGCTGGCCTGCTCGCCCGTCAACAATCTGCGCACCATCCCTGCGGCGGCTGATGCCGATGCAGGGGCATAAGGAGGTAACGATATGACCGATATGGCAAAACGTATGCTCCGTGATCGCATCATGGAGCGCAACCGCGGCGATGGCTACGGCGACAGCCGCATGAGGGACCGTGCCATGGACCGCATGGACCGTGGCCGCCACGAGTACGAGCCCGACTACCGCCGACGCGGCGCAAACGGTCGATATATGCGCGACCGAGCCGACGAACGGTACGACGGACGCAGACACGAGGAGCCCTATGAGGAGCGGTACAACGAGGATCACCGATACAGAGCAGACTATGGCCGAGACTACGAGCGGGACCGCCGCGACTATGATGATGACCATACCAAGCTCAAGCTCCCCAAGGAGGACATGAAGCGTTGGGGCGAGATGCTCAAAAACGCCGATGGCTCCGAGGGTATGCATTTTGACAAGCGAATGCTCAAGGATCGGATCCGCAAGATGCAGCCCGACATGGACGGGTACACCGAGGACGACATCTGCATGGCCGCGAATATGCTCTATTCCGACTACTGCGAAGTAATCGGCCCCTACATCTCCCGCGAGCCCGAAAAGGAGGCAGACTTCTACCTCAAGATGGCTAAGGCCTTCCTGGAGGACGAGGACGCGCCCGACGGCTCCGCCAAGCTGGCGATGTATTTCTTCTGCATCGCGGACAGCGAGGAGGACTGATCGCCGTGTGGCGATACTACAACCGCAACCCGGACAAGCGTGAGGAGGAGGACTGCGTGTGCCGAGCGATCAGCACCGCCCTCGGAATCACCTATAGGGCCGCCGAGGGACTGCTTGACCTGTCGGCAAATGCAGAGCGTTGTGAGCCACTCTGCGTATGCTGCTACCACCACCTGCTGGAGGACGGTTTTGGGCTTGAGGTAAAATACTGTAATTTCAAGCGGACCGTGGCCGAGGTCGCCAAGCGGCACCGAGACCAAAAGGTAATCATCCGCGTTGAGGGTCATTTAACCTGCGCGATCTTCGGCGATGTCCTGGATATCTGGGACTGCACCGACGAGCTGGTTGATTGCTACTGGGTTGCGATGTAAAAAGAACCCGCCGCCAAAATGGCGGCGGGTTGCTTTTTTATCTTGCATTTCATCTTGCATAAGAGTTTTTATAGGCGTATTTTTTCTCCGCCTACGCGGAGAAAAATACTTTGAGGCGAAAACTAAAAAACATTGATGCACAACAGAAAAATCAAAAAGCCTTGAATATCAAGGCTTTTTGTTTTGGAGCGAGTAACGGGAATCGAACCCGCATAGCCAGCTTGGGAAGCTGGAGTTTTACCATTAGACTATACCCGCGAACGCATATATTATATACCATTCCTTTGGATTTGTCAAGGGGTATTTCCAAAATTTTTCCGAGAACTCTCCGACATCCCCCGACAAAAATTTTTCCCCCGCCTGCACCTTCGGCAGATTTCCGCATATTCTGATAATGGAGACGGGTTCCAACCCCTCCTACTTCATATTTTACGGAGGTTCACTATGAACAACTGTCTGTGCAACGTATTCGACAACAACAACTGGATCTGGATCATCCTCATCGTCCTGCTGTTCCTCTGCTGCTGCGGCGGTTGCTGATCCCCCAAACCGCGTGCCTCTAAACACGCAAATTCTCTACACGGCGGCTCGCAAAATGCGGGCCGCCGCTCTTTTTGGATATTGTAGACAAATTCTGGCACCAAAACTTGGATAAGTTTTCTTCCGCTCCGCGAAAAATCCCTGTCAAACCATTGCGTTTTTTTCAAAAACGTGGTATAATATATATGTGTCTATACACCCTTCCCCGATTTTGAAATCAAACCGAAAGGATGTACGAAAATGCCTGCATGGTTACAGAACACCTGGACGACGCTTTACGGATCCATCTCCCACGTCGTCATATCTTCCTTCCCCTGGATCAATCTGATGGTCATCATCCTGGCGGGATGCCTTGGCACCCTGCTCTGCGGTAAGCTCCGAGCGGCCGCCAAGGATGCCTTGCTCCGTGCTTTGGGCGTGTTTGTTGCCCTGATGGGAGCCTCTCAGCTTTGGAATAACTTTTTCGTCCTGCAGACAGGCCAGTTTGAGACTACGGGAACCTTCCTGGTGGTGGTATCCCTGTTGATCGGCTACGCGCTGGGACGAGCCTTTTCCCTGGACCTGGCCCTCGGACGGCTGGGAACCTGGATCTTCAGCCGATTCGTCAAGGAGTCCACCGAAAGAAAGCTGGCCGTAGCCCGTGCCGTTTCCCAGGGCCTGCCCATTCCCGAGCCCAAGCCCTCCACCATACCCTCTGCCGAGGGCTTCATGCTGGCGACCATGATCGCCGCATTCGGCTCCCCCACCATTCGCGGTACCCTGGATTGTCAGATGACCGAAGATGCCCTCCCCATGCTGGTGACCCTGGGCTTCCACGCGGTGGTGTTCTTCCTGCTGACCGCTCTGTTCAGCTCCAACGCGGTCTTTGCGGCCATCCCCGTCCTGGCGGTGGAGGGGCTGTTGCTGTTGGCCAACACCCTGTGGGGAAATCTGCTCACCCACACCCTGGTCAACCAGTTCTGCCTGATCGGCGCGGTGATCCTCATTGCCACGGGCCTGTGGATGGGTCTGGGCAAGCGTGTCCGCACCGCCCATCTGATCCCCGCCTATCTGATCCCCGTGATCTACGGGCTGGCCATGCTTTTGGTCAACAAGCTGATCGAGAAGGCCTGAAAAATGTCTGTTTGAGTCTCCGACTCCCTTTTTCGCGTGCCCTTGGCACGTCATATTCTATTTCTCTTTTTGGAGGTAAAAAAACATGGCAAAAGGAAAGCATTCCTATGCAAAGCAACGCAGAGCCGAGCAGGCTGAGATCAACCGCCGCAAGAAAAGCGGCTTCCGCGGCAAGCTCCGCGCCATGCCCAAGCGGTATTTCATCGACGCGATGGGTGCTATGGCTCTGGGTCTGTTCGCGTCCCTGCTGATCGGCACCATTTTCGACACCCTGGGGAACTACATCCCCCTGGCCATGCTCAAGACCATCGCTACCTACGCCAAGAGCGCTACGGGTATGGCCATCGGCGTAGCCATCGCTCACAAGTTGGGTGCCCATCCCCTGGTGATGTTCTCCTGCGCGGGCGTGGGCGCTTTGGGTAACGCCCTGGGCGCGGTGATTCTGGACAACCGTCTTATCGCGTGGGCAGTCACTTCCAAGGGTGACGTAGCCGAGAGCATTTTCTACAGCGCAGGCCCTGCGGGAGCCTTCTTCGCGGTCATTATTGCCGCCGAGGTGGGTATGCTGGTCTCCAAGAAGACCCCTGTGGACATCCTGGTAACCCCCGTAGTGACCCTGCTGGCGGGCTTTGTCGGGGCGTGGATCTTCTGCCCCGTTGTCTCCTACATCATGTATTTCCTGGGCATTTTCATTGCTTCCACCACCACCTTGTATCCCCTGTTCATGGGTATCATCGTGTCTGTTGTGGTGGGCATCATTCTGACCCTGCCCATTTCCAGCGCGGCCATCTGCGCCATGATCTTCTCCCCCGCGGCCATTGAGGTAGCCACTCAGAACGGCAACCTGGAGGGCCTGCTCCTGGCAGGCGGTGCGGCCGCCGTAGGCTGTTGCGCCCAGATGGTAGGCTTTGCGATTTCCAGCTTCCGTGAGAACAAGTGGGGCGGCCTGGTATCCCAGGGCTTGGGTACCTCCATGCTTCAGATGGGCAACATCTGCCGCCGTCCCCAGATCTGGATCCCCCCCACACTGGCCGCCGCCATCATCGGTCCTCTGTCCACTATGGTTTTCAAGCTGGAGTGCACAGGCGTAGCCGCCGGCATGGGTACCTGCGGTATGGTCGGACCCATCGGCGTGATCTCCTCCACCGAGCACACCCCCCTCATGTGGGTTGGCCTGGTGCTCTGCTGTATCCTCCTCCCCGCCGTCCTGTCCCTGCTGTTCTCCGAGATCATGCGTAAGCTGGGCTGGATCAAGGAAGGCGACATGAAACTGGCCGAGTAAGAGGGGAGGGAACGAGGGGCTCTGCCCCTGGCCCCCGCTTAGAACCTTTCTTGAAAGAAAGGTTCTAAGGACTCCCAAGAACTTCAATAGGGGTGTTCGATACCTGGGGTGTACCCCTCCCCTACGGCACATTTTTCGTAGTACGCAAGGTTAGCGGTTATCGAACAAGCCCTAATATAAAAACACGCAGACCGCGGAGCTCTCCGTCTGTCTGCGTGTTTTTATGTGGGCGGATCAAAAATCCTGCGTCAAGCCGAGACGGGATAAGGGGAAGCGTCTCCGAGGAGAAGCTCCTCCAGGCCGATGTCCAACAGGGCCGCCAGATCGTCCAGGAAGACCAGATCGGGACAGGCCAGACCGCGCTCCCATTTGGAGACGGCCTGGGGGGAGACCCCCATGTGGACAGCGACTTGCCCCTGTGTCAGCCCGCGCGCCCGCCGCCGATTGGCAATGCGGGAGCCCAACTGTTCGGGATGGATCATGTAGCACGTAACTCCTTTGTAACCAAGCTGGGTGGGCCGCGATGATATGTCGGCCACCGTTTCGTGCGGGTTTTGAGGATCAGCGGCCCTGATGGAGAGCCGATAGCCCCGCCCTACCCCGCGTTGGCAGGGAAGGGCAGGGTCGGATGTGCTATGATTCCGTCGTGATTGATGATTGCTTTTGGCAGCATCCTCCGCGGGGAGATCAGCCACGCCAACCCGTGAGGCGCGGGTCACAGCATCCGAATTTTACCGAGTTAATCATAAACTCCGCCTCCTTTCTTTCTCCGACCGTCCCCGCCGACGGTGCACCCTCGTCGGTTTCGGCCTGTATTTCACATTTCTGTGATGGCTTTATTATAGCATAAGTTGGGGGATTTGTCAATCAACCTGTGGTTTATTTGAAAAAGACGATTGGAGTCGGGAGATTGACAAATTCCGACGGATGTGCTATAATACAGTCAGATTTCAGAGAAAGGAGAGGCACCATGGATGACACCACCCCGCAAGCGGATATGGCGGTTCAAGCCGAACGGTTGAAGCATCCCACATCTATCCCCGCGGATTGCACCGACGAAGAGCTGGCGCAGGCGGATTTCACCGCCCGTGACGTGCTGGTCGGTACGGTCCGGAGCGATGCCCAGCTGGATCATACTCTGACCTCCCTTTCCTACTATACCCCCGCCCGCGCCCTGCCTGCCGAGCACCTGCCCGTTCGTATGATCGCCCTGTACGAGGAGGGGCTGACCCGCCTCCCGGGGATCAAGCGGTACGGCGAGGTGACCGAGACCCGCGTGGTGCGGCGGGAGGAGATCCCCATCCCCATGAGCCGACCGAACGGCTCCGAGGCCTACTATCTGTTCACCGTGAAGGAGTGGACCTGCCTGGATCACCCCATTGCCCTGGAGGGAACCTCCAGGGGCCGTCCCGCCTTCACCACCGAGTTCCTGCTGACCCATGCCCGCCTGTCCTACCAGTTGGTCGCCATCCACTCCCCCGCCGAGTATCGGCTGGCTCAAGTCCTCTGCGCTCTCTGCGCCGAGGCCGCCGAACGAGGTTCTCCCGTGTTCCGACGCATCGGGGAGGGCCACGTCCTGAGCGCCGCCGAGGGGAGCCTGTCCCTGATCCACGCCCGCGGGGAAGTGCTCTACCGCTGTCCGCTGTGGAATATGAAGACCCACCCCGCCGAGGTGCTGGGAGGGATTGCTTTGCGGTTGGGGCTACGGTGAGATTTGTGAGAATAATAAAACCCAGATAGACTAATTTCATCTGTCTGGGTTTTTGATTTAGGGGATGGATTCGTTTGATTCATGTTTTGCCTTGCTTTTTGTCCGCTCTCTCCTCCCGCCGTCCCTTTCGCCTGTTCAGAATACTCCGATATACCAGCACCCCCATTCCGCTGACCGCCGCTGTGATGATGACGAAAACTACCGCCAGGGTGTAATCCTTGGTCCCCACCGCGTCGCCGCTGAGGGTGGACAGGATGACCGAGGGGAACCGCGCCGCCGTGGTCAGGGCGATGTAGAGGGGAATGCTCATGTCGGTCAAGCCGATGGCGTAGGTGAACAGGTCCTTGGGGGTTCCGGGGATGACAAAGAGGATGAAGGTCAGGATATTCCGCTTGGGCGGGTCCCGCAGGATGGGGAGGGCATCGATCTTCTCCTTGGGGTAGAAGGCGTAGACGAAGCGGCTTCCGAAATGCCGTACCAGCAGAATGGTGGTACAGCTCCCCAGCACGAGGCCTACAAGGCAGAGCAGGGAACCGATCCAGCTCCCGAAGCAGTAGCCCGCCGCGATCTCCACGAATTCTCCGGGGATGAGAGCCACAATGACCTGCACCGCCGAGATCAGGACCATGGCAAGAGCGCCCAACAGGTAATGCTCCCCGATCTTTTCCCGCACGAAGGCGGGATCCGCCAGATAACTCCGCATGAACCACAGCCCCAGGGCGGTCAGGGCGATGAATACCGCCGATATGCCCCCCAGAATGAGGGAGGCCTTGGATTTCTTCATGGGCGGCTTGGCGGGGGGAACTTTTGAGGGAAATGGCTTCATGGTGTGCTTCCTTTCACGGGGTTACGGGGTGCTCTCGGGGGTGGCGGGGACCGTGACGGGGAGGGTCACGGTGAAGGTGCTCCCCATGCCGGGTTGGCTATCCACGCGGATGGAGCCGCCGCAGAGCACCAGGATCCGCCCCACGATGGTCAGACCGATGCCGTTGCCGTCTCCCGTATGGGAGGTGTCGCCCTGGTAGAATTTTTCGAAAATGTGCTGCTGCGTGGCCTCGTCCATACCGCATCCCGTGTCCGAAATGGTGACCACCACGCGGTTATTCTCGGTTCGCAGGGTACAGGAAACCGTCCCACTGGGGGGCGTGAACTTCACCGCGTTGCCCAGGAGGTTGACCCACACGTGGGAGAGCATGGTCTCGTTGAAGCAGTATTTCACCTCGTCCAGGTCGATATTCAGCTCGATCTCCTTGGCACTCCACTGCTTTTCCAGGAGCAGAAGGCAGGTGCGGATCTGCTCGTCCAGATAGAACTCAGTCTGTTCGGTGACGATGGCCTGGTTTTCCAGCTTGGAGAGCAGGAGGATGTTGGTGGCCATCTTGGCCAGGCGGTCGGACTCGTCCGCGATGATGCGGATGTACTCCCGCTCCTCCTCGGGGGTCAGTCCCCCCGCCTTGAGCTGATGGGCAAAGCCCTGGATGGAGACGATGGGTGTCTTGAATTCGTGGGAAAAGTTGTTGATGAAATCCTTGCGGAACATCTCAATGCCGTCCAACTCGCGGGTCATGTGGTTGAAGGAGCGTTGCAGAATGCCGAAGTCGGATTTGGCGTCGAAGGACTCCCGAATGTGGACCTTGAAGTCCCCTTTAGCGATGCGCTCGGTGGCGGTGATCATCTCCTTCAGCGGACTCAGGATCCATTTGGTCAGAATGGCCGCCGCCGCCGTACCGATGGCGGTACAGGCGATGAGGGTAGACGCGCTGGAGGCTACCGAGTCAAAGTTTTCGAGGCCGGGGAAGATGAGGTGGAGGAGGGCGTAGACCAGCACGATGAAGCCTGACGTGGCCAGCATGAGGAAAAAGATGATGAGGGTCATCTCCACGCGGAAGGACTTGATCTTCATGCGTCCCCGCAAGGGCTCTCTGGTGCGGTTGCGTTGGGCGGATGTACGGAGCTTCATTTCAGATATACCGCCTTGTAGCCCAGGCCGCGGACCGTGATGATCTCAAAGTCCCCGTTGTCGCGGAAACGCTCCCGCACGCGGCTGATGTGTACGTCCACGGTGCGCTCGTCGCTCTCGGATTCCATATCCCAGATCTCATCCATGAGCTGACGGCGGGTGAAGATCTTGTTGGGGTAGGACAGGAGCTTGAACAGGAGCAGGAATTCCTTCTGCGGGAGCTCCATCCCTCCGGGAGCTCCCACCGCCTCGCCGTCGGTGCGGACGGTGAGGGAGTCGTAGTAGAGCACCGTAGAGCCCACGGTCAGCTTCCGCTCGCTGACAATGCGGGAACGGCGCAGGAGGGCGGCGATCCGCAGGATCATTTCCTCCTCGTCCACGGGCTTGGTCATGTAATCGTCGGTGCCGATGATGAAGCCCCGATGCTTGTCCGCAGGGGTTTCCTTGGCGGTGACCATGAGGATGGGGAGGGTGTTGCCCCCCTCTCGCAGAATGTGGGTGAACTCATAGCCGTCCATGCGGGGCATCATGATGTCCAGAATGATGAGATCCACGTGCTTCTTTTCCAGCTGTTCCAGCGCGTCCACACCGTCGGTGGCGGGAATGGGGCTGTAGCCGTAGCGTTCCAGGACGGCGCACATGAGCCGTCTGGTATTGATGTCGTCCTCGACGACCAGAATGTTGAACATAGTATATCCTTTCATGGCGCGGACGCGCCTTTGCGGTTTGAACTTGACAAATATTATACTACCAATTTGCAAACTCAATGTGAATGGTCGGGGAACATTGTTTGAAATGCTTGACAGACGGGAAAAATTGGTGTATAATGAATCCATATTTCTCTTGATAGAAGGAGCCGTTATGCAAATCAATCCCTCCGCGATCCGCACCCGCCTCAAAGCCGCCTTTGACCGCGAGCGGACCATCTGCCGCGCCATCGCCTCCTGGTGCCTCTACGCCATGCTCAACCTGCTGACGCAGGATGGGAACTTCTATGACCTGGCCTTCGCCCAGGACGCTTCCACCCTGGGGATGCTTCTGTGGATCGCCCTGTTCTTCTGCGCCCTGACGGCGGTGTCCGCCCTGCTGACCGAGTACGAGACCGACTCCTGGTTCTTGCTGGCGGGAGCGACCGTCTGCGTGGCGCGCTGGCTGGCGACTTTTGAGAATGACATCACCTATAAGGTCACGGTTACCTCGAATAATACCATGACCATGGGCTCGGACCACTTCCTGTTCCTCCTGGCGGTCATCGTGGCCTATTCCTTCTTCCTGTTCTACTTCCTCCACCGCAACGAGCTCCTCATCGACCGTTTGAAGATACACTCCAAGGCCGCGTGGGCGGTGGTGGCCGTCCTGGGCCTGGCGGGAGGAACCGTTATTGCCGTGACCACCTGCCTGCGGTATCTGACCTTCACCGCCCCCAACTTTGATTTCGGTCTGTTCGTCAATATGTACCACAACATGACCGAAACCGGCCTGCCCATCGTCTCCAGCGAGCGTGACGTGCTCTTGTCCCACTTCGCCGTCCATCTCTCCCCCATTTACTACCTGCTGCTCCCGTTCTACGCCATTTTCCCCTCGCCCCTGACCCTGCAGATCGGCCAGGCGGTGCTGGTCGCCAGCGGCATCATCCCCGCGGTGCTCCTGGCCCGCCACCTCAAGCTCTCGGAGCGGTCGCAGATTCTGGTGGCGGTCATCTACGCCTTCTATCCCGCCACCGCCATGGGATGCTTCTACGATTTCCATGAGAACTGCTTCCTGCTCCCCCTGCTTCTGTGGCTGTTCTACTTCTTTGAGCGGGAAAAGTACATCCCCATGTATATCTTCGCCGTCCTGACCCTGCTGGTCAAGGAGGACGCGGCGGTGTATATCATCTTCTTCGCCCTCTATATCATGCTCTCCCGCAAGAAGTACCTCCACGGTACCATCCTGGCCCTGGGCGCGGCGGCGTACTTCGTGGGCGCGCTGGTGTTCCTCAACGAGACCGCCGCCTATTGGGCCGAGTTCTACGCGGCGGATACCCCCAAGCCCTCCATCGCGGGCCCTATGGTCAACCGCTTCGATAACCTCATCTACGACAGCGATGACGGCCTGCTGGGAGCCATCATGACCGCCCTCAAGAACCCCGGCTACCTCATCGAGCAGTTGTTCTCCACCCAACAGGCGACCCTGGATTCCTGGTTCATCGAGCGAAGCCCCTGGGCTAAGGTGGTCTACCTGCTTCAGATGCTCCTTCCCGTGGGACTGATCCCGTTCTGTACGCGAAAATCCTCCCGCTGGCTCCTCACCGCCCCCATCCTGCTCAACGTGCTGACCACCTATAAGTACCAGTACAGCATCAACTTCCAGTACCACTTCGGCATCACGGCCTTTCTGATGTACGCCATGATCCTCAACCTGCCCGATCTCCAGCCCGTCCCCCGCCGTCGGCTCCTGGCCTTTGGCGCGGCGGCCTGCTGTTGTATGTATATCTTCACGGTCATGCCCAAGTATAACGCCTATATGGGCCAATGGGAAGCCAATAAGGAGGATTATCAGCGCATCGAGGAGATCCTGGACACCCTGCCCGAGGATGCCTCCCTCTGCGTCCCCTCGGCCTACCTGGCCCACGTGGCCGACCGCCGCGAGGTCTACGAGCTGGCCTACCACGCCCCCGATGCCTCCCACATCAAGGAGAACGACGTGGAGTACGTGGTCCTGCGCGCCAAAAACGACAATAAGTACCGCAAGATCTTCGAGTCCTGCGGCTATACTATCTGGGCAGATTATGAGGATATTCTGATCCTGGAGCGGCCCAATTCCTAAAGAAAAATCCCGTCCTTGCTTTATGGCAGGGACGGGATTTTATCATTGAAATAATATGGAAAGTTTTGGCCGCCGGAGGCACGCGCTCCCCCCTCAATTCCACCTCAACCCCTTGGGCAGGTGGTTCTTCATGACCCCGTCGCTGGCCTTGCCCCAGCCGAGGGGGAGCCCGCAATAGGTGACGGTGTGCCAGCCCCGCACGTCGGCGGGAACCGTTTCCCCCCGCAGGTAGGCCACAGCCCCCGCTTCGTCCACAGGGAAGGACCGATGACAGATCCCCGCCGCCAGGGCCAGGGCGTGGTCGGGCTCAAAGCGGCCTCGGCCGCGGTCGGCACCCACGATGGTCCCCACGCACAGCCCCGCGCGGAGTACCCGAAGACCGTCCAAAGCGGTCTTGACATCCCCATCCGCCCCGCAAAGAGCCTTGGGCACCAGGTAGAGCTTGTCCCCGAACAGGCAGGGAGCGGTGTCCGCTACCCAAGCGGGTACCCCGCCCAACACCTCACGGGTGAAGTCCTCAAAGAGCCTGACCGCCGCCGCCTCAGTCGAGGGCTTGCCCTTGGCACCGCCCGAGCGGTCGGCTTTTTTGCCCTTCTTGCCCGCCGAGGCGCGGGGAGCGGTCAGCTCGCCGTCCACCCCATTCTTGCGGAGGAGCACCGCGAAATGCCCCTCGCCGTTACACTTGTGGGGGAATACGCGGTAAGACCCGCGGACCGACTCCCGCAGAGCCTCGGGGTACTGCTCGCTCCCCTCCACCCAAGCGGGATCGCCCGCCGACAACAGCCCCTGCTCCCGTGCGGCCATGACTGCCGTTTCGGCAGAGGGAACCACCTCAAATTCGGGATGGCGGCTGAGGAACGCCAGCACCGTGCCCTCGTTCTCCTCGGGGGCGAAGGTGCAGGTGGAGTAGGTCAGATACCCGCCCGCGCGGAGCATTTTGGCGGCCTCGTCCAGGATCTCGGCCTGGCGTTTCGCGCAGAGAGCCACGTTCTCGGGGCTCCACATGGTCACGGCATCTGCCTCCTTGCGGAACATCCCCTCCCCCGAGCAGGGTGCGTCCACCACGATCTTGTCAAAGAAAGCGGGGAATTTCACCGCCAGCTCGGCGGGGGAGGCATTGGTCACCAGGGCGTTCCGTACCCCCATGCGCTCCAGGTTCTGGGACAGGATCCCCGCGCGGGTGGGGTGGATCTCGTTGGCCACCAGCAGACCCTCGCCCTCTAAAGCCGCCGCCAGTTGGGTGGCCTTACCCCCGGGCGCGGCGCAGAGGTCCAGGACCCGCTCCCCGGGGCGGGGCGGGCAGAGGGAGGCGGGCAGCATGGCACTGGCCTCCTGGATGTAGTAGGCTCCCGCCTCATGGAGGGGGTGCTTGCCGGGACGGATTTCTCCCTCGGCGGGGTAGTAAAAGCCCTTTTCCTGCCAGGGGAGCATATCCCCCATAAAGGGCACCGCCTCGCGGAGCCCGTCGGGGGTGATCTTTAAGGTGTTGACCCGCAGGGAAGGATGGGCGGGGGCTTCGTAGGAGGCGCAGAAGGCCTCAAATTCCTCCCCCAGCATGGTACGCATACGGCGGACGAACAGCGCGGGGAGGGTCAGCCCCTCGCCGTGGCAGACAATGGTTTCAGAATTCAGATTCATATCATTCCTTCGCTTTCAGACAGTTTCAATGGCCATTACCCCGTGGTAGCGGACCATTTCCTGCGGGTAGTATGCCAGCATATCGGCGGGATCGGGCACCTCGCCCTCGGCGTAGCCCAGGGCCTCGGCCCCCAGGACGGGGATCAACTCGGCGTACAGTGCCTCAAAGTCGGGGAAGTAGCGGATCCCCGTGACGGTTACCCAGTGGTATTCGTCGGTTTCCTCCAGGCGGAATCGGATGCTGTCACCGATGCGGAGCCAGCGGTGCTTGTAGTCGCACAGGCGAAGCTCCACCCGCTTTCGCCCGGATTTGAAGGCGCGGAAGGGGGCCTCCCGCAGGGTCATATCCATGGTGGCGGGGGGCTTGGCATTCATGTCCAGCCAACGGTAGCGGTCCACCGAGCTGAAATATTCCGTAGTGGCCCCGTTCAGAGGATGGGAGGGATGCCCCGAAAATCCTCCGCAAGGAATCCGCATTTCTGCTGGACCCTGCGGGAGGACTGGTTGCCCTCGTAGAAGCCGCACCACAGCCGTTCCAGCCCCAGTGCGTCAAAACACCGCCCCATGATGGCCCACACAGCCTCGGGGGTCAGCTCCCGTCCCCACAGAGGGCGGGCGATCCAGTAGCCGATCTCGGCCTCGTTGTCTCGGATATTGGGTCGGGAGCCGTGGCCCTTGAACATAATGCCCACGCTCCCCACGGCGGTCCCGGCGGGGATCATGCCGCCGCTGACGGCATCCTCCATATCGTAGCGCAGGACCATGGCGTAGGTCTCCTCCGCCGACAGCACCCCGCGGATGATCTCACGGCTGTTTTCCACGCTTGTGTGGGGCGGCCACCCCGCAGGGGGACCCACCTGCGGGTCGGAGGCGAAGCGGTACAGATCCTCGGCATCAGACTCCCGCCAGGGGCGCAGGATGAGGCGGAGGGTGGTCAGGGTTGTTTCTTTCCAGTTGGTCATGATTATGACCATAGCTTTCGCTCGGCGAAAGCTTCCTTTCTTGCGGAATTGGGGCTGGTTTTGCGAAGCAAAATCGCCATTGTTCCAATGGCGAAAGCCACAAAACGCTGTTTGAAAGATTTATCTTTCAAACTTTACTCCTGTCAGGCATCTTGGTTGCGAAATACGAATTTGTGAATGGTTTGACTTTCGTGCGCGGATGATCTCACCCAAACACCTCCGCCGCCGCCACTACCCGCAGAAGGTCCTCGTCCACCCGTTCACGGCCGTAGGCATCGAGGAATCGGCCGCGGTAGCGGTCGGTGTGGAGGTTGAAGCCCAGGGTCCAGGCACCCCAGAACAGGTCGATGTGACGGTCAGCCACCCCGCTGTTGCCCAGGTCGATGAAGCCCGAAAACCGCCAACCGTCCAGCATCACGTTGGGCAGGCAGTAGTCCCCGTGGATGAGGGTGTCGGCCTTCAACAGATGCCGCCCCTCCGAGAGCACCGCCCACGCCTCCTCCGCCGAGCGGTAGCCGAAGCTGTCTGGGAAGGCGGACTTGTCATAGTTACCCGCGCGGTAATTCTCCTCGGCCAGGGCCAGGTAACGGTCCAGGTAGTCGGGGGCGGGACAGCCCTCCACGGGCTGGGCGTGGAGCTCCCGCAAAATCTCCGCCCACAGGTCGCAGAGCCGCTCGGGCTGGGCCAGGTAGTCGGCGTGGGTGCAGTCCTCGCCCACCACACGGCGGGTCAGAAGCCAATCGCGATCCCCGATGGCCGTATAGGACAAAACCTCGGCGGCCAGCCCCTTTTCGTGGAAAAAGCGGGTCTTGTCAGCCTCGTTTTTCAGACTGCCGACCTCCGAGGCCTTGAGATAATACCCCTCGTCGCGGTCGATGAACCAAACCTTCGCCTGGGGCGAGCAGGAGCTGTCATAGACGGAGGCACCCGTCAGGAGAGGATGATATTCGGCGGGGAAGGCGGTCGGATCGATCCGAATCGGTGTACGGTTCATGGCAGAATCTCCTTTATTTTGGTCAGGACAAATATGTGCTCCCGATCTCTACCCATGTAGGACGGAAACCGCAATTCAGGGCGATGTTGCGGGAGTGCTCGTTAGACAGACTGGTGCCGTAAAAGGGAATGGCCCCCATCTCGGTGACGCGCTCCTTGAGCAGGGCCACCAAATGGGTCCCGATGCCGCGGGAGCGGGCTTCGGGGACCACGTCGATGCCGATCTGCATCCAACCGGGTGCGTCTTCGGAGCAACCTGCCATGCCCAGGAGCTTGTCGCCGTCATAAGCGCAGACCACCGAACGGTCGGGGCGGTGAGCCAAGGGCTCGGAGCAGATCGCGTTGGGCAGACGGGGATCGCCGTAGAAGGGAAGGATCGCCTCCTCCTCAAACCACCGAATTGTCACGTCTCTCCGAGGAGCCAACGCCTCTTTCGGAGTTCCCGCTCCGTGGGGGAGGAACATATGATGGGTTTGGGTGAGGGTCTGCCCGAAACGGTTCAGCTCCCGCTCCAAGGGCAGGAGGTTGGGAAGCTCAAAGAGCCAGTGCCCCGCCCGATCCGCCATAAATTTCATGAGGAATGGATGCAGGCACTCGTCAGCCGTGATCACGGCGCACCCGCCCAGGGTCACCATGTGGAAGAAATAGGGGGTGGCACTGTAGACCCGCCGACCCTCCCATAAAGCAGGAAGGGTCAGCACATTTTCAGCACCGTCGAAGTCGGTAGGCTTACAGTTATACTCCAAGGCCAGCAAATCAAGCAATTCGTGACGGTACAGTATGGCCATAACACTCACACCTCGCCCCCGCAGAGGCCTTGCAGGGTTTCGTAGAAATCGGGCATGGACTTCTTCAGATTCAGAATCCGCCCGTCCTCCCCGAGGAAGCAGTGCTCGCTCTCGCCCTCGAATACCAACACGTCGGCCACACGCATCTCATAGCCCAACTTGAGGAGGGCGCGGCTGGCCTCGGTGACGGTCACGGTGACCGAGATCTCGTCAGGGTAGGTGGTGGTCTTTTTGTACCGCCCCGCCACGGCGGTCACAGGGGAGATGACCCCGTTTTTCTCCATCTCATCGTAGCCGAAGCCGATCTGAGACAGGAAATCCAGGCGGGCCTCCTCCATGATGCGGATGTAGTTGGAATGGTGAACAATGCCCATGCGGTCGGTCTCATAGTAGGCGACCTTGTGGACGTAGGGAACAGTGGTGATCATGAGGACTCCTTTCAGAAATCCAGCAGGACTTCCTTGTTGGTCCCGTAGAAAATATCCTCATGCCCCGCGAGCTTTTGGCAGATGCGCTCGAACTCCTCCCAGGAGATGTACTTGGCATCCATCTCGTAGGAATGGCCCCAAATGTACAGAAGCTGGGGAACGTCGGTCTCCAGGGCGAGGAAGCGGTCCACGATCTCCTCCAGGTCCTCCGCGATATAGTACACCGAGGGGTTGAAGCGGTACAGATTCTCCTGCTCGTCAAAGCAGTTGGTGGAGGTGATGGTGCGGGCGTAGCGGACCCCCGTGCGCTCCTTGATGATGGCGGCTACCCGATCGTCGTTGTTTACGCCGCCGCAGGGGTAGGCCATGCCCACCACCTCGTAGCCCACCATCTCCGAGAGGGCGAGGCGGTCGCACTCCACCTGGCGCACGATCTCCTCTTCGTCCAGGGTGGTCAGATTGGGATGGGTCAGGGTGTGGACGGCGACCTCGTGACCGCTGTACACTTTGGCCACGTCGCAGACCGCTACCTTGTCGTGGCGGACGATGCGGCCGTTTCGCTCCAGGGATCCGTCCTGGCTCAACAGGTCGGAGTTAAGGTTGAAGGTGCCCTTCAGACCGTACTTGTTGAAGATCTCGACCAGGCGGATGTCTTGGGTCACGCCATCGTCAAAGCTGAAGGTGATGGCCTTGTTTTTGCCGTTCCATTTGGTTTGGGTGTTCATAGTTGTACCTCCGATGTAATGATTTTATTTGATATCTTTTATGATTTCAATTTTCCCGAGAATGTGTCGGTTAAAATTTTCCAGCTCCTCTGCGGGGATCCAAAGCTCTTGATGGTGCGCCAATCCTACCGTTTGCACGTCGAAGGCGGCTATGTAATCATCGTCGATCTCGAATCGGGTCACGTACCCGCTGTAGCCCGAGTCGGGGTCCTTCGTGTTCCATTTCCCGGCGATCTCCTCCGCGTAGCGTTGGTTCAGAACCGGATAAAAAATCGGTTGCCATTCCAGCCTGGGAGGGAACTTTGTAAAATCACTCTGCTCGATGAGCTCTTTTTCCTTTTGGCCGACAGGACGATACAGGATCATAGTGACTCCTTTCGTGTAAGGTATATTTTTGTGCAAAAAACGGGGGGCAATGACAAAAGATATAACCGTCGGTTATGAAAGCGTAAAAATGCGATACGAATTATCCATCCCCTCGCACATAGCGGGGAGGGTCATGTATGTGATCCCGTCGATCATTCGCTCCGCTCCCGGATGATAATGCCCTTGCAAAACCAGCTTGACCTTACCGCTTTCCCGTATGATCTGTCTGATCATCTCGGCATTCTTGACGATGTGATGATCTTCAACAAACGGATCCAGATTCTCGTGCATACACACGATACAAGGCTCGTTTGCCTTTGACAAAGCATCCTTTAAAAACAAACATTGCTCACTCGGCAAATTGGAGTCCGTCCATTCCACACCGGCAACGTCAAAGCGGCGGCCGTCAGAACGGTAATTGGCATCTAAAAAAACAAACTGATACCCGCCTGCGGAAAGCGTATAAGGCGGAATTTTGATTCCTGCCTCGAAAAGCTCGTCAGCCGTCATCATAAGATAATCATGATTGCCGGGCACAAGATAAAATGGAATATCGTATGAATGGATCAACCTGAGGATTTCGTAAAAGCAAGACGCAACATCTTCCTTTGTATCGGTTGGAGCGTGATCGGTAAGGTCTCCAAGGCAAATACAAATATCCACGTTTTCCGCACGGAACGATTCCATAGCTTCGCGAATCTTTGAAAGCGAGAGAGAAGGTCTTCGCGTACCACACAAAACCTCAGCATGACAATAATGCGCGTCTGAAAAAACTCCGATTTTCATAAGAGCACCTCCCTTTTATGCACCCGCAGGCGCAATTCATGGCGGAGCCAATTCATGATACGGCACTCACTTTGGGAGTGCCGTATTCAATTCATGCGCTCGCGCAATTCATTGTCGAGTCGTCGTGTGAGACACACGACGGACTCGACGTGCGAAGTAAACGGAAACATATCCACAGGCTGGATCTTCCTCACCTTATACCCCCCCTTGGTCAGGGTATAAAGATCCCGCGCCAGGGTCTCGGGGTTGCAGGAAACGTAGACCACGCGGGCGGGTGCCAGCTTCAGGAGGCTGTGGAGGAACTTGCCGCTGCAGCCCGCGCGGGGCGGGTCGGTGACCACCACGTCGGCGGTCTGCCCCTTGGCGGCCATGGCCTCCATGAACTGCCCCGCGTCGGCGGCGTGGAAGACGGCGTTCGTAACGCCGTTTCGTTTGGCGTTGTCCACGGCATCCGCCACCGCGTCGCGGTTGACCTCTACCCCGATGATCTCCTTGGCCGAGGCGGCCATGGTCAGCCCGATGGTCCCCGTGCCGCAGTAGGCATCGATCACGGTCTCCTTGCCCGTCAGCCCCGCGAACTCGCGGGCCTTGCCGTAGAGCACCTCGGTCTGGATCGGGTTGACCTGGTAGAAGGATCGGGGACTGATGCGGAAATCCAACCCACAGAGACGGTCGGTGATGAAGCCCTCCCCGTGGAGGACGTGGCTTTCGTTACCCAAAAACAGGGCGGTGTCGGTGGGGTTGATGTTCCGCACCACCGTGGTGATCTCGGGATGACGGCGGATCAGCTCGTTGACAAAGGAACGCTCCGAGCGGAATTCCCCCTTGGCGGTGACCAGCACCACCATGATCTCCCCGCTGACAAAGCCCCGACGGATGAGGACGTGCCGCAAAAAGCCCTGTCCCGATTCCAGATCGAAGGGCTTGATCTTCATGGACCCGCAGAGCTTGCGGACCGTGGCCAGGATGGGGGCGGCGCAAGCGTCCTCCAGCATACAGTCCTCCGCCTCCACGATGCGGCGGGAGGCCGACTGGTAGACCCCCGATATGACCTTGCCGCTCTTGGATTTGAAGGCGGCCTGGATCTTATTGCGGTAGTGGGTGGGGTCATCCATACCGATGATCTCCTCCACGCGGCCGAAGCGGCCCAGGAGCTTGATGAGTCCGGCCTGCTTGAGGTGGAGCTGTTCTTCGTAGGGGAGGTTCTGCAGGGAGCAGCCTCCGCATTTCTTGGCGTAAGGGCAGGGGAGCATGGTGGGGTCCTTTCATGTTTGTATTTGGTCAGGGTGTTTCGTCCGATGACTTCCGCAATTCCCACAGCACCTCGTCTAACCGGCAGATCTCGCATTTGTGTCGGTCGCAGGTACACAGCTCACGGATGGCCTGCTCGTGTTCCAGAGGGGCTTGGGCATAGGGAAGGATGGAGCGGAGGGTGTTCTCAACAGCATCCATGAGAGAGGAAAAGGCCTCCTCGGAGAGCAACTGCCAGTTGATGGTCTGTCCTTGGGCGGCATAGACACCCTGTGCATTCACCCGTGTGACATAGCAACAAGGGTAGGAGTTGGGGAGGGGATATACCGAAATATGGAAGTAGTACACGTCCGAATACGCGGATTTTTGTGCTTCAAATTCCAAAACGAAATCCCGACCCAGCTTTTTGGTCCACTTGGAAGCTTTTTTGGAGAAGCCCAAGGGCTTGAGGCGGGTGTGGATACGCGCGAGAAACGCTTTTTGCCGCTCTTTTTTTAGGGTGAGAACGTCATCCTTGGTCAAGTTTCCGTACTGCTCGAAGATGCTCTCCATGGCGCGCATGGCTTCGGGTTCGTCCATCTCGTCTCGAATCGTGACGAGATGACGGAGCTTGATATCGTCATCATCCTCGCTCCAATGAGCCAAACGCTCCTCGTCAATCACCGTGGTTACGCCATAGACCGCCTGGATATGGGTGCCGCAATCCCGCAGATTGACCGCGAAAGCCGTTTTTTCGGTGGCGTAACGGTAGAAGCGGAAGGATGTCCAGAGCGTTTCCTTCATACCGTTTTTCAGCATAGCTTCCCGATAGGCCAGTATGCGGTCGGTCTGCCGTCGGGTCATCTCGGCCTCCTCGGGATGATCGGCAAAGAAGGCATTCACCCGTGCCGCTTCCTCGGGGGTGAGGGCCTGATAGGTTTTCAGGTCGGTCACCTCCATGTCAAAATACGGGTGTTGGAGGTCGGTCAGACAGTAGGTAAAGTTAAAACCGAAGATATTCTTGACGATGGCGTAATCGGGGACGCGCTTTTCCACTCGGTAGTACAGAAAGTCCTGTGTTCCCAACGCGCGCTTGACCCAATCGCTCTCTCGGACGGTGGCCATTTCTTCCTCGTTATAGCAGAGCTTGACCAGGCGATCGAAAATACGGCGGTCTGCTTCGGTTTCGCAGGCATCCTCATAATGGCGGATGTGAGCGTGATACGCCTCGTTCAGCCTGCCCTCCAGCAGGAGCTGCAAGCCTTCCGCAAATTGCACCTTGGTTTTGAAGTCGCCGCCGAACAGATCGTCCAGGTCATCCCCGAACGCATCCAGGTAGGCCTGCCATTTGTTTTGAAACTCGGGAGTGTGGAAGAATTGCTGGTAGGTTTGGGCTATGAGCATGGGCGAAGCTCCTTTTGTTTGCATTGTTTTTGGCGGTGTTAATCGATCTCGATCTTCTAAAGTATCTTTACATAAAGTTTTAAATGTTACAGCGCACTACCGACGAAATCCCTGTGAACCTGGGTTTACCCGGGTAAACCCGGGATTTACGGTGTGATCACCTCGCCTACGTGCAGCCGCACTCCGCCGGCTCGCAGCTTCTCCTGCAGGGCTGTCACGTCCAGCGTGGAGAAATCATGAGTCATCGCGGCGGCAGTCCCCGCGGCCTGGCCCGTGACGGCACAGCAGGGAATGACCCGCATGGCATCCCACAGGGTCTCGTCGGTGGAGACACACCGCCCCGCCATGATCAGATTTTTTACCTTCTTATTATAAAGACTGCGGAAGGGAACCTCATACACGGGTCCCCGCCGCTTCCAGTTGGGGACTATGCCCACCGAGTCCTCGAAATAGGTGTGCTCCTCGGTGTGGGAGAGCTCGTATTCCCCCACGATCCGCCGCGTCATGCGGAGCTGGGGAATGGTGGCCATGGTGGCAATCACCGTGTCGGGGGACTTCTCCCGCTTTTTGAGCCAATCCTCCAGGGTCAGCCTGTGGGACAGGCGCACCATGTCCGAGATCTCGGTACCGTCCAGTCCGCCGAAGCGGCGGCAGGCGGGAGCCTGCTCCCCGTTGCGCTCGGCTTCGGGAATGTCAGAGGCCCCCAGCATTTGGAGCTTGTAGCCCCCCTCACTCGCGTAGTAGTACCAGCCCGCCAGGATATTGCCCTGATGGAAGGTCTCGGTGGGAGCTCCCGAAAACCAGGCGATATCCGCGTCGCCCGTGGCATCCACCACCGCGCCGACCTCGTAGGCCGTCCGCCCCGATTTGTTCTCGGTGTGCAGAGCGGTGACGCGGCCTTCCTCCACCTCGGTGTCCACTACGTAGGTCCCGTAGAGGATATCCACCCCCGCCTCGGTCAACAGCTGTTCGGCCAGGACGGCAAAGACCTGGGGATTGTACTCCACCATGAATCGGTGATGCTCAAGGCCCCGCGGGCCGTCGGCATCCAGCCAGCTGCCGGGGTACATAGCCTCGGCACCGTAGGTGATGGACAGCCGCAGAAGCTCCTCGGCGATGCCGAAGGAGACCTGGTGACCGCACCCGTCGCAGAGGGGGAGGTAAATGGTGACCAGCCCCGCCGTGCCCAGACCGCCCAGCAGGTACTCCTTCTCAAAGAGGATCACGCGGCTCCCCTCGCGGGCGGCGGCCAGGGCGGCGGCAATGCCGCCAAAACCGCCGCCGCACACGGCAACGTCATAGCGGATATTGGATCGAATGGTGGATTTCATGGCAGTCTCCTTGTTTTCGTGATGGTTGGTGGATCAGCTCAGATCATCGGTGGTGTAGCCCTGCGTCCGCAACAGACGGCCGAGCTCGCTGAATCGGGCGTAGCGATTCCCGATCAGCAGGTGTTTCTTGCGGTTTGTGAGCCGTTTTTGCTCGAAAATGATCACGGTAGGCAGAGGGTCGGTGTGCAAAATAAAGGAAAAGTCCACCGCGTTCCGCTCGCCCACGCAGGTATGGGACTGTGGATGCTCGTGCGCGAAATTCTCCGCGCACAGGGTCAGATCCACCTCATGCTCCCGACCGAATTCATCGGTATAGAATACGTGATGATCCTGGATCTTGGTGATCTCGTCATCCGTGATCTCCACAGCCTCCGCGCCGATGCACTCATCGTGCAGGAATTCCAGGACCACCTGGTGGGTCTCGTCGTAGGTAAAGCTCTGCAGGCGCTTGGTCCCATCCGCACGGATGAGGGTGCAGGTGCATCGCTTTGATACCGAGGACCCGCTGATCTCTAAGGCGGTGCCTTGGTAGATCAACCGCAATCCGTCCTTGGTGGGGATTCAAAGGGGAGCGGCCTGCTTGATCTCCTTGCAGAGCTCCGAAAAGGCCGCAAAACGCCCCCTCTTTTCCTTGCGCTTGACAAAGAACCAAATGACGGCAAAGGCGATCAGGGTGACCCCGCACATGGCCAGGTGCATGGACAGATCATCCGCTATGGAGGTGTTCGGAAATAGGGCGGGGAAGAGGATCACCACTCCGCCCGATACCGCGCATACGGCCAGCCAAAAGGCCAGCTACAAAAGTCCTTCTTTAAGCTCGGCCTTGGGGCTCATCGCTTGCTTCCTCAGCTTTCTTCTGCTTTTTGGACAGGGGGAGGAGCTCCCCTCGCGTGAACGCTTACGCATCCTGCCCCAACCCGTACTTGCGGATGAAGTAGGTGGCCGTACAGCTCCAGGCGTGGCACATACTGTTCATCTTGCGGTCGCCGTAGGGGGAGAACTCGGGATCCCCGGGCACGTAAGCCTCAAAGAAGGTGTCGGCACTATCTTTCACCATGCCGCCCCAAATGTTGCGGATGTACTGCTCGGCCTCCTCGCGGGCACCCACCATGAACAGGGCATCCACGGCGTAGTGGTGCATATAGGGGGTGACGGGCTTGACCGAGTCGGTGGCGTTGATCACGTCCAGCATGACTCGCTTGGCCTCCTCGCCTTGGACTACACCGCCCAGCACCATCCAGGCGGCGGCGTGGACACTGTACTGATACTCGTCGCGGGAATTGATGAAGGCCTTCTTGTCCTCATCGTAGAGATGCCGACGGGCGGCGGCGCGTCCTGCCTCCAAACGGGCGCGGTAGACGGCGGCATCGGGATCACCCAAGGTCTCCAGGGCATGGCTCCACAATGTCAGGGTGTAGAGGTAGATGCCCTGCAGGGCCGCCCCCTTGTGGAGTCCGGGGCACCAGTCGATGAAGGCATCGCCGCAGGTGGTGGTGACCAGCCCCTGTTCGTCCAGGTTGGCCTCGGCGGAGTCCAGGATTCCCTTGGCCACGGGGTAGAGGTCGCGGAAGGTATCGGTGTCCCCCGTATGACTGAGCAGATCGCAGAGGGTGTTGACGAACATGAAGCCGTAGTCCAGAATGGTCCAGTAGCCCGTCACGAAAGCAGGGTTCTCGTAGATATAGCCGGGCATGACACCGTATTGGTTGCGGTCGGCCGCGCCGAACAGGTAGAGACATCGACGGGTCAGCTCGAGATTCCCGAAGGTGTAGTAATTGGCCAGGGCCTCCAGGCGCAGATCCCCGATCCACAGCCGACGGTCCCGCTTGGGGCCGTCCTCAAAGACCCTCTGCATACAGTTGCGGAGGGTGTGGACCGCCACGCGGTCGATGGCGGCCAGCTCAGGATCCCGAATCTCGCAGGGCTTGAGGGTAGCTATATCCGCCGAGGTCACCGCCTCAAAGATGAATTCGGACAGGGTAATGGGCTGGGATACGTACTTGACCTTGATGAGCACGTATCGGGCGGCGTAGCGGCGGGACATTCTGTAGACACCGGGGAAGTCCACGTTGATGACCTCGTCCTGGAGCCAGGAGCGGCAGAGAGAGCCGTGGTAGTCATTGAAGTCATCCTCCAGCTCCCGCGCGGTCTCGCAGAAGTAGAGCTCCATGCGGGCGGGCGCGTCATTGTACCAGTGGGCGTACCCGACCTTGAAGGACAGGTACCCCACGTAGTGGTTGCCCAGGTCCACGACCAGGGTGTCCCCCGCGCTCATGGCGGTCTCCTTCACGTCGGGGGTGACGAGGGTGGTATGCAGGGCGGGGAGATTGGCATCGGCTTTTTGCAGGTAGTGGGTTTTCATGGGGGCCTCCGTTTCTTGTCTTATAAGGATTGGTTTTCATATACGCCCAAATCCACATTTTTAGGGAGCGATGCCCTCGTCGCTCTGCAACCCGAAAATCGGAATTACCATTCGGGTGCAGTGCCTCATGAGGGCTGGTGATCAAAATAATTTCATAAATCGGAGATTGTTTTGTTAAGGTATTTATATCACTGTTCAAACGCACAATTTTTATTTGAGGATCTTTCTAAATCTTCCATCATCACTTTCGGTTATATCCGCAAGCATTTGATCCAACAGTCGATTTGCCGACACATAATCTTCGTTTTGTACTAATTTTTCCAGAGAATTTTCATTATACACGATTCTTGAAAACCACAGTGAATGGTAGAGTGTATAAATTTCCCATGCTACTTCAGCTTCTTCCTCACTCAATTCTCTGACAGACAGATAGCCGTTCAGAAGTGCAGGAAAGAATTGCTCTCTGATGTTTTGGTCTGTTCCTTCGGGAAGATCCATTTCATAAGCAGTCAAAAGTCCCTCCAAAACCAGATCGGAAACCAACACTATATCTCCGGCATTGTTATAGTCAAACACAGTGAGTACATCTTTCCCATAAACGAGATTGTTTATAGATATATCTCCTTGAACTGTTGCTTTCGGAAGTTTATCCCACGCAGATCGTATCACCTCTAATTTTTCAATTCTATGATTCTTTATCTGTTCAATGACAGCCTGATCAAGATATTCATTTTCACATATCTTGCAAAAATCCTCGTATGCGTCAACATCATTCTGATGTGCAGCCGAAAAAAGTGTTCCGCACCCAATCTCATAATTGTTATTAAGAGAGATAATATGCATACGAGCCATCAGTTCACCTATCTTGTAAGAAATCTCTGTATTTATTTCTGTGATTTCTTCACCGCACCAATCCTCAAGAGTTACATTGCACGGAAGATTGTTGTAGACATACTCATTGCAGTATTTTCCATTGGCTGTATAACATTTCGGAGTAATAATTCCATTCTTACGCATGAATTCTGAAAATGCACTTTGCTTTTCAATTTTTTCACGGTCTTCAAGCAAATTGTTTTCTTGAATGTCTACAATTTTTATGACTACTCGCTTTCCGTTTCCCAAAAGAACAGATAAAACAAATTTTACTTTCCATCCGTATTCGTCATAATAGTTTAAGTACTCTTTTTGTTCGCTGAAAACCGTGTCAAAGCCATATAATTTCAAGATGGCTTTAATGTCGCTTTCTGGAAACTTTTTCTTATCTGTCATAGTCTTTCCTCCTTTTTGGCACTTAGTGAAGTTTTTTCTTTGCAAAAGTGAAGTTCAGTTTGCCCACTTCGCCGTCAGGCGAAACTTCACTCACGCAGTGAACTTCACGGCCGAAGGCAACTTCACTTGCCCGCAAGGGCAAACTTAGTTGTCGAATCGTCGTGTCAAAGACACGACCGATTCGACATGCCCCGTCCTCGGAAACAGATCCACAGGCTGCACCTCCCCGATCTCATACCCGAACTCCCGGAACACCGCGCAATCCCGCCCCAAAGTCTCGGGCTCGCAGGAGATATAGACCACGCGGCGGATGTCCCGACGGGCGATCTCCCGGATCAGCTCGCGGGTGGTGCCCTTGCGGGGTGGGTCGATGACGGCAATGTCGGGGGAGGGCGCACCGCCCTCCTCGGCGGCGGCCAGGAATTTATGGGCATCCGAAGCGTCCCCGCAGAAGAAGCGGGCGCGGTCGGGGCTCAGGCCGTTCAGGGCGGCGTTGACCTTGGCGCACTCCACCGCCTCGGGGATGATCTCGATGCCCGTCACGTCGGCTACGCGGTCGGACATGGACAGTCCAATGCTCCCCGCGCCGCAGTACAGGTCTGCCAGGTGCTCGGCACCCGTCAGCTCCGCCATGTCGGCGGCGGTGTTGTAGAGGAGCTCGGCGGCATCGTGGTTGACCTGGTAGAAGGACCCCGCGGACAGGCGGAGCCGCTTGCCGCAGAGGGTGTCCTCCAGATAATCCTTGCCCCACAGGGTGACAAATTTCTCTCCCAGCACCACGTTGGTGTTCTCGCAGTTGATGTTGAGCAGGATCCCGCAAAGCTTCGGAAACTGCCCCACCAGCTCGTGGACCAGCCCTTCGGCGGCCTGCTTGGGGAGCTGTTTTTGGTTGATAACCAAGGTCAAAAGCACCGCGCCGTCGGCGGCGGAGCGGAGGTAGATGTGGCGCAGGGTACCCTTGCCGCTCTCCTCGTCATAGGCGGTCACGCGGTAACGGTCGCAGAGTTTGCAGACCGCGCGGACCAGCTCACCGAAGGCATCGGGCTGGAGGGCGCAGTCGGAGCAGGGAATGACCTTGTGGGTCTTGGCGGCGTAGAAGCCCGCTTCCATGCCGTTCTTGCCCTGACGGACGGGGTACATCCCCTTGTTGCGGTAGCCGCGGGTCACGTGCTCGCCGTCCCGCTTGACGGTCAGCACGGGGCGGACGGTCACGTCGGACAGCCCCGCCTGGCGGAAGGCTTGCTTCACCCGCTCATGCTTGGAGCGGAGCTCGTCCTCATACTTGAGGTGGCGGTAGACGCACCCGCCGCAGGCCTCGGGAGCGTTGCAGAAGACCTCCTCCGCCCGCATGGGGGAGGGGGCGAGGATCTCTGTGAGCTTGCCCACGCAAAAGGACTTGGTGCGCTTGATGACCTGGGCCGAGACCACGTCCCCCGTGACCGAGCCCTTGACAAAGATCACCAGCCCGTCGGGGAGCCGTCCCACCCCGCAACCCAGGTTGTTGAGGTCGGAGATGGTCACCGTGACCATCTCGGGGCGGGCCTCACGCTGATTATTTTTTGGCTGTTTAGACATAGAATTCCTTTCCGTCCTCCAGGCGCAGGCAGGCCAGACGGCCGCCGCGGCCCAGTCCGCAGTCCATGAAAATGGTCCCGTTGCCGTAGAAGATGCGGTCTGCCCCGCCGTTGGCCTCGGAGGTGGGGGTGTGGCCGCAGATGATGGTCTTGTCCTCGAAATACTTGGCGGTGGGATCGATGGACTCCGAGAAGAAGTCCTCGGGCTCCAGCCAATCCAGCTCCAGGTCGGGGGTGAAGTCGTAGATGCCCTGATGGAGCAGGAGGTAATCGCGGCCGTTCACCGTGACCTCCTCGTAGAGGGGCATATCCGACAGGTAGTCGATGATGCCCTCCTGCATATCCTTGTCCAGGGCGCGGTAGCCCTCCAGGGTGGTGCGGCCGCCGTCCTGGACCCATTCGGTCATGGCGGAGACGAAATCCTCGTCGGGAGCCTGGCCCGCCTGCATCTTCTCGTAGCCCGTCAGCATCTTGACGGCGGTGAAATCGTGCTCGCCCGCGATGGGGTAGACGTTGAGGCGGTAGCTCATATCCTCCACCAGGCCCATGGGGTCGGGGCCGTAGTCCACGATGTCGCCCAGGACGTAGAGCACGTCGCGGTCGGCGTTGAAGCGGATGGTTTGGAGCAGGGTTTTATATTCCTCCAGGTGTCCGTGGAGGTTGGAAACAACGTAGGTCATGGTAAGGTCCTTTCTGCGCGTGGCGCGGGAGAGATAAATATACATCCTGTATTATACTATATAGGGCGTGAAATGTCAAGGGGAAGCGGGAATATGAGGGCGGGGGAGGGAAGAAAAAAAGGCCCCGCAACCATAAGGAGGAGGCTTTACAAATGTGTTTCGTTATGCGTAGGGGAGGCTATCAGCCTCCCGCGAATTTCAAAAGAACACGATATCCTTGCCTTTTGAGATGACGGGAGGCTGATAGCCTCCCGTACACGGGGTTGCGGATTCGTTATTTATGTTTCATGTTCGTGTATTGAGGAAAAACCTGTACTATTACTGACCAAAAAATCCGGGAAATTAGGGATTTTTTGGTTACCAAGTATCGAACGAATAAACGAATCCGTTTCATTTTCAACAGGGAGCACGACCAAATTTTCCTTGATCATATTTTCCACAGAAGACATTCCGTTGGCTTCCTCATCAATGAGCGATGTATCGATCGGGGTATTCGATAAAACATAATACCCAATTTTTACAGAACACTTACAGATGGGAAAAGGTATATGTAGAACGCATACATACAATGCGCGGGACACGTCAACGCCGGATTTGTATTTCCCGCAATCATTCAAAATTTTTTGGCTATCATAGCAATATTCTGCATCTCTTAATCTCAACGTCCGCAGAGAGGCTCGAAAAATGACCCCCCATAAAATAGTGAGACCCACTATAATAACATATAGCATACCGATTTGATCTTGAATTGCAAGCGCCCAACATACGCCTAGCATAAAACCCAAACTACAATGAAGAAACGGTATGGCAATTGGCCAAATCTTGCGTTGATCAGAGGGCATAAGATATTTTTTAGTTGGCATATTTGACACGATATAATCCCCTTTCTTCTGACATAACCCCAATTTTCTCGTTTTCATTTTGAGTAGATAGAGGCGACTTGCTTTTGGTCATTTTCCATTATAGCATGTTTTATCCGAAAAGTCAAGGCTACTCCTAAAGAATGAATTTAAGGCCTCCTCCCTATCCCATCCCCGCACTTTCCCCCTTGACAACGTCCCGAAAATGTGCTATGATATACAATGAGAAAGTAGTTTTTCTCAAATCGCAACCCAAGCAAAGGAAATAATGATATGGTCATGTGTGCAAGATGCCACAAGCGGATCGCTGTGGTCTTTATAACCAAAATGGAAAACGGACAGAGAACCTCGGAGGGCCTGTGTATGCGGTGCGCCAAGGAGGTGGGCTTGCCCGTCAATAATATGCTGGACGGCCTGGCAGGGCAGATGGGCATCACCCCCGAACAGGTCGCTGCCATGGAGGATTCCATGAACGAGATGATGAACGCCCCCTCCGAGAGTGACGGCGTGGAGGACGGCGGCGCCCCCGCCATTGATATGCCCAGCCTCTTTGGCGAGGACGGCGAGGGTGCCCCCGATGGCGCGGGTGCTCCCGATGCCCTGAACAACCTGGGCAAGAGCCTCTCCGCCCTCTTTGGCGAGATGAAGCAGGGCGACAACACTCCCGCCCCCAAGCGGGAAGCTCCCAAGGGCGGCCGCGGTCAGTCCAAGCAGAACCCCAAGGACGGCAAGCAGCTCAAATACCTCACCACCTACTGCCGCAACCTCACCGAGGCCGCCCGCCGCGGGAAGCTGGACCGCATCGTAGGCCGTGAGCGGGAGCTGTCGCGGGTCATCCAGATCCTCTGCCGCCGCCAGAAGAACAACCCCTGCCTCATCGGTGAGCCCGGCGTGGGTAAGACCGCCATTGCCGAGGCCCTGGCCATCCGCGTGGCCAAGGGCGAGGTGCCTTACAAGCTGAAAAATAAGGAGATCTACCTGGTGGATCTCACCGCCCTGGTGGCGGGGACCCAGTTCCGCGGACAGTTCGAGTCCCGCATCCTGGGCCTGCTCTCCGAGGTCCAGTCCGAGGGGAATATCATCCTGGTCATCGACGAGGTCCACAACATCGTGGGCACGGGGGCCGCAATGGTTCACGCA
>CAYRTP010000002.1:0-11983 GCA_964427175.1 uncultured Clostridium sp.
TTTGTTAAAAAAGCTTTCGCCGGTTGGAGTTTTTTGAGTTTTACAATCGGCAATAAATCAAGAATGAAAGGAGGGCGCAGAAATGGCCAGTTCCAATACGAATGACCGCACGAATCAAACCCTTGAGGTCATTGATCCCATATATAAAAAATATGTGAAAAGCGTGATGCGTGCGCTCTCCAGCTCGGATTTTTACGAGTATTTTATGGAGTCCGTCGCGGGAGCGGATAACGAGATCCAGTTTTCCAATCGCCGCATGGAGAAGCTTGTGGACTCAACGTGGGTCGATAAGATCGAATCCGGATTGGATGCTTTTCAAATTATCATTGCCTCTCCCCGTAATACGATTATGGAGGAGGAGCTGGTGGTCAATGTCGCGAATGCCAAAAAGGGCGGAAGCGAGGTTGTGCGCCATCTGTCTCAGCACGCCGCGCTGGTAGAGGATTTCAACGAGCAGTCCGGTGACGTTCGTCCCAATCGCCTCATGCAAAAGTACCGTGAGGATACTGTCAGCTTGTACGAGAACCGCGTGGCTTTTACCACGCTGGAAATGGCGTATCAGTTCGTCAAGATCCGTTATGATGCTTTGTTCAGCGCCATGAGCGACGAGTTTGGTGCCAAACTGAGACTACGTTCGGATATGGCCAGCGCCACCGAAACCGTGCATTTGGATTCGTTCATGCACATTCGGGATATTGACAGCGCGCTGGACACGGATGATAAAAACCGTGAGATATTCGATCGCATTTCCCGTCTGCATCGTGTGCTGTCCACCTATATGAACAGCCCGTTTGCCCAAAAGTTAGGTAAGCAACCCCGCGTCAAGGGCGCGATTACCAAAACCAATGTGCTTAAGAAAAACCCCAACTACAAAAAAGTCGTGGAGGTTTTTGAATTCCTGCGAAGTTATACTGACATTGGTTATACCATCAAGATCATTGAGCAGAACCCCGAAATAGACGAAGTCTTTGAGCGGGATATCTACCACAATATGCTGTTTCAGTATTTGGTTCTGAAGGGCCATTTGGAACGGGATAAAGACCGCCTTCTGCCGACTCCCGCAAAGCAGAAAAAACGCACGTTGAAGCCTAAGTTCATAAAGCAGATCATCGAAGAATTGACTGAGGACTACGACCTGCCCGACGTTGAGATCCGTAAGGTTCTGATCGAGGAGCTGACTAAAGAACAACTCATGCAAGAGGAGGCCGAGGAGCGTCGCCGCTTGGTTGAGGAGCAGGAACAGCGCAAGAAAGAGGAGGAAGAACGTCTCCGTTTGGAAAAGGAAGCCGAAGAGGCACGTCTGCTCCACGAAAAGGAAGTGGAGGAAGAACGGATCCGTCAGGAAAAAGCGGCCGAGGAGCAGAGATTGCTCTACGAGCGCATGGAGCGTGAGCAGGAGGATCGCCGACGCAGCAAGCTGTTGCGGGATGAGGTCGAATACTTCCGTCAGCACCTGGAGGAACAGCTGCAGGCACGTCAAAATCAAGCAGCCGAACTCGCGGAAGCCAAGCAGGATTTTGCCGATGCGGTTGAAGTCATGGAAGAGACCGAACGGTTGAAACGCGAAGAGGCTCAACGAGAAAGACAGCGTAAACGAGAAGAAAGAGAACGGAAAAAATACGAAGAATACTTGGCCGCCCAAAAGGCTCTCCGCGAGGAGGAGGAGCGTCAGGAGCGTCTCCGCCTGGAGCGAGAGGCAGAGGAGGAGCGGCTCCGCGTCGAGCAGTATGAGCGAGATATGGCTGCCGTCGCGCCCTATACGCAGCTGTTGAGCGATTTCCGAACGGGTGTGGATCAGCGGCTCAAGCTGCGCGCCGCCGCTATTGAAAAACAGAAAATCGAGAGAGAAGCTCTTGAGGAAGATCGTAGATTGCGCCAACAGCAAACGGCGCAAGCAAGGAAGACACCAACGAAATAATAGGAGTGCAATTTTATGAATAAACTGGTCCGTAAAGTTGTGGTGGCGATTATGGCGTTGGTGATGACCATTGCCATGGTCGTGACAGTATCTTACGCGTGGTTTACGCTGTCGGATTCTCCCGCGGTGGACGGTATTCAAATTACCATAGGCGGAGGGAATACCATCTTAATTGCGCCCGACGTGGCATCTACTGTGGGAGGGACAACCTATCACTATCCCGGCTATTTTCAAAGCAGTATGATATTCTCGCAGTACGAGCAATACGATTATCTGCAGGATGCCGCCGGCCTCTCGCCTGTTTCTACGGCGGACGGTGTTCATTGGTATTTGCCGACATATTATGACTACAACGATATAGAGGTTGTCAACGGTGAGACGGTGGTCGGCGCGCTGAAGCCGATCTACGAGTTCCGCTGTGATGCCGATTTGACGCACGCCAACCTGGAGGCAACCCAACACGACACCGCCCAGGAAGGATGCTACGTGTATTTGGATTTCTGGGTGGTATCTCCGGGAGGCGATTATACGCTTCGCGTCTCCAAAGGCGATTCGGGGAGCGGAAGCGGCAGTTATCTGCTTGAGACTCCGACACCCACCGTGCGGGGCAACGGTGAGTACGAGCTGACCGAAGCAGACGGTTACGCCGCCGCAACCGCTCGTGTGGGATTCCTCGTTTGCCAGGATCGCATCGTGGACGAGACCAACTTGCAGTTGTATCAGTCCAGCCCGTACTATAACGCCCTGTATCCGGAGTTGAAGGGAATGTATCAGCAACCCGGTGAGGATCCGGTTTACACCAGCGGCTATCGCTTTACCGTATATGAGCCCAACGCGGATCTTCACCCGAATGGCACGCAGGGAACGTATATGCAGACGTTTCCCGTCGGCTATGAGGGCGGGCGAATCGTATATGCGGATATGCGGGATAAGTTGACCGTTCAGCTTTCCAACAAATGGATCTCGCAGGATCACGCGGCGGGCATTTCCATTTGGGAGGCGTTCGATGTGTGGTGCGCTATGAAAAAAGCGGAAGGAGAGCACGTGAATCCCGCAACGATCCGCCAGGAATTTTATAGGAAATACCTTCAGAATCAGTACGCGCCATACGTGGATCAGGGACGTTTTGTTTCACTTACCCAAGACCTGTATCGAAACGGAAATGCTTCGGTGAACGTGGGGAACGTCGTTCAGGCTAACGCCACGACGGATACCTATATCGTACGGTTGGAAAAGAACATTCCCCAGCGGATCCGGATGTTTATCTGGCTGGAAGGCCAGGACCCGGATTGTAACAATCAGAGCCAAGGCGCGGAAATTGCTTTGGGACTGGAATTGGCGGGAGGCCACGAATGACCGTCAAGTGCTTACCGCGGACTAATGGTAAGCAATGCATTCTCCCATATTGAGGGAGGTCAATATTCAATATGACAAAAAAACAACGAATGGATAGAAAAAGCGCGATGAAGGTAGTGTCCGGTCTTGTGACCGTACTGCTGATCTGCTCGCTTTTGCTGTGCTTTACCGTTGTGGTTCAGGTATTGAGCCAAGGCTACGCATCTTTTGGGGGGTATAGCTTTTTTCGCGTAGTGACGGGAAGCATGGAGCCCACGATCCCGCTTGGCTCCTTGATGGTGTCACATACTGTGGATATCAACACCCTTGAGGTGGGGGATATCATCTGTTTTCGGTCGATATCTCCCGATATGGCGGGACGGTGCATCACCCACCGTGTGGTTGGAATTACGGAATTGCCGAATGGCGAGATTTGTTTGCAAACCAAAGGTGATTACAACGTAGTGGCGGACGCTCACTACGTGACGGAGGATAACCTCATCGGAAAAGTTCTGTGGTGGACGTCCGGAAGTAATTTCTTCTCAGACTTGCTTGCGTTCTTTTCCACAAAAATCAGTTTTTTGACCTGCGTCGCTTTTCCTGCCTTGGTGATTTCGGGAATTCTCTTACGTAACAGCGTGCGCACGATCCGAAAGGAGCTTGCGGAGGCTAGACGGGAATTGTCCGGAATTCAATCGAAGGAGGAGAGTACGGATGTGTCCCATCATGAAGGCGGCATAACAGATGGCACCGAGTCGGCTCTATCGAGCGTGACACAGCCTCAGGATCCCGAAAAAGGAGCGAAATCTGTTGGGCCGCCGGACAACAAGACGGCAGAAACCAATATCAACGCGGACGAGTATCATGAGATGTGCGCGAAGATTCGCGCAGAACTGTTTGAGGAGTTTAAACAAGGGTATGATCGAGAACAATCAAAATAATAGACATTCTTGGCGCACCCGTTTGAGCCGCTCGGGCGTGTTGAGGATCTTGAAACGCAACGTGGTCTTGCAGGCATCGTTGATGGTCGTGACGCTTTTGCTCACGGTCCTGCTGGTTTTTTCCCTGGCAGCGGCTTGGTATACCAACGTCGTTCGAACGGGAGGTCTTTCTTTTAAAGCCGAAGTTTGGAGCTTTGACGGTACGATTGAGTTGTTGAACGACTCGCAAGTGACTGCCGCGCCCGGCGATGAAGGTGTGGTTTCTTTGCGAATCACCAACAACGGCAATCATTTGATTTCCGCCAGCGCGACGGTGAACAAGAATACGATGACGGATGCCATGCAAAAGAGATTTTACTTTTACGTGGATACCTCCATGACCCGAAACGGTGAGACGATCGATCAGGTATACATCTCACAGAATAGTAGCTATACCTATACACTGATGCCCGGAGCCACGCTTGAACTGACCGAAACCGTCTCAAACGGTCCGCAGATCAAGTGGATGTGGGTGTATGACGTGTTGGGCTACTACGTTTGGGGACGGCAAAACGGCGAGACGGTCACACCGCTGGATTATATCCGTCCCATCGAGTACAACTACGACCCCTCGCTGACAACGTTTGACTCAAACGGCAATCCCCTCTGCTTGGATGGTCAGACCTTGGCCCGAGATTTCGTTTTGAATTTGACGAGTCGTGACGGATATGAAGGCGTGGTTGATATAGATACCCAACCAGCCGTCGGTGGGTATTACCCCGTTTCGATTGATCCAAACGGTTACGGCGTTTGGTTGCATCTTTGCACGAAAAGTGAGATTGAGGCCAATATGGCTATGGATACCAACCTGGGAACTACTGTTGCCCAGTGTACGGCCATTGTGTCCGTTACCGGTCAGAACAGCCGTGAGAGTATCCGTTCCGTGAGTACGGCGGCGGAACTCTTGGCTGTTTTAGCTGACCCGACGGCGAGCACCATCCAATTGTCGAATGATATGGCTGTGCCTCAGACCATTTGTATTTCCGAAGGGTTTAAGATACTGGATTTGAATGGGCACAAGCTGTCTGTCAGCAGCGGTGCGGAAAATGTTTTGGCCGTATCGAATAACGCGAATTTGATCATTGAGAACGGTACCCTGCGCGGCGGTCGCGGAAATACCGGCCGCTATGCCGCCGTATCAGTGAGCGGGGCGCATTTGAACATGACAAATGTGAACATTCTGGACGCACGGACGGGTGTTCGGATTGAGGAATCCGAGAATGGCTCGACGGCAGTGCTTGATGGTTGTACCATAATTGCGGATCAAATTGGCGTGTGGCTTTATGATAACGCAACGGCTGAAGCTGACACGAGAACACGGGTTGTGATCCAAAATTCTACGATCTGCGGAGACAATTACGCGGGTATTATTGGCAGCGGTAATTACGCTTCCACGGATATGGTGCTGTCAAATACCATCGTGACGGGTCTCTACGCGGCTGTTTATCATCCCCAGGCAGACAGTACGCTGACTATTCAAAATAATTGTACCTTGACAGGCGGAACCGCGTTGGTTATTAAGGGCGGTGTCGTAACTGTGAGTGATTCCACTATTGCGGGCAATTATGAAGATGTGCAAGAGCCTGCGTATTCCGGCAGCGGATGGTCTGACACGGGTAATGGTATCTACTTGGACTACTCCTATGTAGCTAACAACC
The DNA here is from genome assembly GCA_964427175.1 of uncultured Clostridium sp. Taxonomy (GTDB): domain Bacteria; phylum Bacillota; class Clostridia; order Oscillospirales; family CAG-272; genus CAMEON01. The sequence continues at coordinate 5,892 of CAYRTP010000002.1, forward strand.
CGGGGTGGGGCACTATGTCAGTGAAGGTTACAAATTGTACCGTGAGCGGTGATTATGCATATGCGGTACAAGCATTCCCGGAGCAAGGGTATGATTTACCCACGAACGAGAACAGTACGTATATTGACTTTATATTGGGTGAGGAACCTCAAGAGACAGAGGCAGGGACAGAGACTGAGCCTGTGACCGAGCCGAAGGCAGAACCTGTGGAAGAACCTGAAATCGAGACTGAGCCCGAAACCAAGGCTGAGACTGAGTCCGAAACCGAGCCCGAAACTCAGCTCGAGACTCAGCCTGAAACTCAGCCTGAAACTCAGCCCGAAACTCAGCCCGAAAACGAGCCTGAGACCGAACCCGAAACTCAGCCCGAGACCGAGCCTGAGACCGAGCCCGAAACTCAGCCCGAAAACGAGCCTGAGACAGCCCCTTCTGAAGGACCTACGGAAGAAATAACCGAGGAAATTTCGGAAAAAACGTCCGAAGAACCTTCTATAGCAGAATAAGGAAACGTCTATGCCTCTTTTGCGGCTTGGCGTGGACTGTAAAAATATTAAGACGAGCGGATAAATGACCCAGATTATCCGCTCGCCGTCGCACACAAGAAAGGAGGTCCCTTATGAAACTGCATTCCGAGCCTGAAAAGCGTGGCCGCGCGCGGTCGATTGGGGGACGATTGATCCTTTTGGCGGGAATTGTATGCGTGACGTTTCTATGTCTTTTGTCGGGGCCGATTTACGCGCGGTATATGACAACGAGGACTTTCTCCGTGGGTTTCTGGCTTGTGTCTAAACCCTCGGTAACGGTAATCGAAACTACCGAAGCACCGGCTGAGGGAGGAACGATTGCACGACGATTTGAGGTTTGCGGTGCTGCTACTACGACCGACTCGGCATTTCGCTTTCGACTGTACGGGTATGGACAAGAAGAACAAGCACTCCAGCTTATGATAAATAGACGGATATACACATTCGAAGCTCGAGCTTTGAATTCGTCCACCGGTCCCGCAACTCAATTGGGAGCCAAGTGGGTGTATGTTGTGACCAATTCATCCGGAGAAGAAATTTTGTTTGATATAGACGCTGAGATGTTTGTGATAGTCGTAATGGCGGATACAGATATCTCCCAATTAACGGTTTGCGCGGAGGCAGTACGGATATGATCAGACGCAACAACAATCTGAAAAAAGAGGAGGTAGCCGCTCGTGAATGACACGAAACAACGAATTGCAGAATATACGCAGCTATTGCCGCGACTGAAAGAGCGGATTATTGCCGTGGCTCTTTTGCTGGTGATCTCGCTGTCTATGGTGACCACGACTACGTTGGCGTGGGTTGTTCTTTCGCGCAATCCTGAGGTGGCAGGAGTGACCACAACGGTTGCTTCCAACGGTAACCTGGAGATCGCCTTAGTGGCTCCCGACGGATCTGCTCCCGGTGCTTCCCGAGTCGGTGACTCTTTTGCCACCTCGGGACAATCCATTACGGCGGCGAACCTGACTTGGGGTAATATGATCAACCTGAACGATCCCTCGTATGGCTTGGATAATTTGGTCCTGCGCCCTGCACAGCTCAATAAGGCATCGTTGCTGATCAGCCCCCTGTACGGTGCGGAGTATGGCGAGGACGGTCGAATCACTCAGTTGAACAGTAACTTCGCCTATACCATGTGGGTGCCTCCTGATGAAGATACGCCCGGGTATTTTGGTGTGACGACACAGTACGGTGTACGCGCCATTTCTTCGACTAAGATGGATGTGCCGGGTGGTCAGGAAGCCTACTATAATTTCATGAAAAAGGTCGAGGGTGAGAACTTGGCCGCAGCGAATGCCTATACTGCGTTGGGAAACAATGACAAATATATGCCTTCGTTAGCTACTATGATGGGTTTGTATATGACGGCCCGTATGAATCCCTCCGATGCAACCCTGAGCAATCCCACCTGCGAGATTGCGGATATCGAGAATCTCCGGGATATGTACGCCGCTTTTTTGCAAGCCATGGATTTGGAAGCTACCGCTATGGCCGACCTTCTGAACTTTCAGATGTTTATTCATTACGGAGCCGGTGAATATACGCCGTTGACAGGAGAGGATATTTTGGCCCTAACTCAGGATAAATTGAACGCTTTGGGAACTCAGAAGGAGAAAAACTGGACCCCCGTGCTTACCAGATGGAAAGAATTCGTAGATGACTACAATACCATCCAGTCCGATTGGGTCAAACTTTCTGCGTTGGTCGAAAGCGGTACCAGCCTGAAATGGAAAGACAGCGGTATGAATGATATCGTCAACAATTTGGTGGACGTTGGCAAGTGTACCATCGGCGCGGATAATACGCCTATCAGCAGTATCGGCGCGTCGAATGCCGTGGGCTATCTGAGCGGTACCCAGGAGGCTCGAATTACCAATGGAATCCTGTACCGCTTTGAGGAAAGAACGGGCGGTTACATCGAAGTTAAGAATCTTGGAATCAGTGCTACGGTCAAGCGGAGTGGTATTACTGTTCCCGCTACGGTTAGGGCAAATATTCAGACTACCGCGCCCAGAGATAATAAGTTGTTTGAAAACGATTGGAAAGCGGCGCAGGCGATGTATTCAAGCGATAGCCTGGTGGGAGCGGTTGCCGTCGCCCAGGATACCTTCGGTCTGGCAGTCGACTTCTGGGTTCGCACCAACGCCACCGCCCACTACCTGGTGCTGGAAGGCAACGTTTTGACGGAACCGAGAGAGGAGCGCGCTACAGGCAAGGATCCCTCGGGTAATATTGTGGAGCTGTACACGCTGACCCGTCCCGAAACCGAGGTGACCTATGAGCTGTATTTGATCGAAACGGAATCCGAATCAACGGCCTCGGACGGAAAACCTAAGACGATTCAGCACTGGTACAATACAGCTAACGGCGAGGAGGTCTACGTAGGCGAAGACGAAACGCCCACGAAAACTGACAAAACGTACACCGTAGGAGAAAACACGTATGATGTGTACACGCTGAAACGTACCAACCCCGCGACCTCGTATGATTTGTATCAGATCAAGGACAGTGAGGAAAAAATAACCTGGTACAACGCCGAAACGCACAGCGTGTTCACGCTGGAGGAGGGGGAGAAACCCGCGGCTAAGATGATAACCGTTGAGTACGTCATTGGCTACGAGGGAGAGAACCGCGTTTGGAACAGAGACGACAGCGCAAACCAGACCCTGACGATCAACAGCACGACCCAGGGTAGCGGCAGCTGTTACGTTTTCTACGCCGATACCCCCGAGGACCAGGCCCGAAGCATGGAGTTGCTGAAAGCCATGAAGGTTGCGTTCGTAGACGAGGACGGCAAGCTGATGGCTTCGGCCTACATGGATACCGAGCATTTCTACGCGGATAACGGTAAGGTGATCGTTCCGCTGGTGCTCAACAGCGGTGACAGTCTGCTCGTCGGAGAAACTACGGCAGGTGAATCCGTGTACGGTATCACGGCGCTGGAAAAGAACGTGGCAACCCGCGTGACCGCCATCGTTTACCTGGACGGTACCCAGCTGACCAACGATCAGGTCCTGGCGGCTGCTGATATTCAGGGCCAGCTCAATATCCAGTTCGGCGCGTACACCGACGATCTGGACAACGCCGACAACGAGGAGCTCCAGAACAAGGAACTGAACGTGTCGGCTACGGTCAGCCAAACGGAATTTGACTATGATACCGCCACCGATCCCATGACCACCACGGTCACGGTCCGTGTGGACGGCGATCAGCCGAAAAACGTGACGGCGTTCTTCATTCGGGCCATCAACTCGACCCAGGGCTCCCGTGAGAAGGAAATCACATTCACGTCAACAGGCAACGGAGACTGGACCGCGGATTACACCTTTGAGGTCCCGGGTACGTATATCATCCGCAGTGTCTTTTTGGACGGCGTGGAGTATGACCTCAAGTCACGGCCCGCGGTCACGGTCAAGGGCTTCACGGTAGAATCCCTGTCCTGTGCCCAGGCGGATAACAACCACATCACGGTTATGACGGCCGGCGGTTCCCACACCGTAGATCTGAGCCTGAAATTCGCCTCGAATGATCCCGAAAAGATGCCCAAGGAGGTGCAGGGACGCTTCCTGCGGGACGAAGACGGCTCCGCGGTCAATATCAATTTCACGTATAACACGAATGGCGTCTGGTCGGGTACGGCGACCTTCCTGACCTCGGGTGACTACACCCTGCAATTTGTGGTTTTGGACGGGGAATACGTGGAGCTTGCCGCAAACCATCAGAAGACCGCGACGGTCTACCTGGGTATGCGCGTGGCGGTCTATACCACCAGCCCCCACCGCTTCAAATACATTCCCTCGGAAATGACCGATAACCAAAAGCTTTTGGGTATGCAGATCAAAATTCTTGACAATGCGGGCAACGAAATGCCCGGTCTGAGTGACGTGAAGCTGACCTACCCCATGAAGGGCTCCGGAATCAAGAAAATGGATGCTGATCTGACCTGGAATGGATCGTATTACGAGGGCGAGTTGACAACGGATGGACCCGGCATTTGGGTATTTGGTAGCGTGACGGTGGGCGGAGAGAATACAATTACCAACGCGACTACCTCTCCTGTTTTCACTATTCTGTCGCCCGACCCGCCCGAGTATCTTGATTATACGTCAGCACCCTACCAGTACAAGCCAAATAAAGATGCGAGCATGACGATCCAAATTTCCAATTCCTCCGCTGCCTCGGTTCAGGCGTGCTTTGTCAAGAACAGCACAGAGTATTGGGTTACGGGCACCGTTGGTAGTGAAGTCGGCGGCGATGTTCTCGCAAATTACTGGACCTTCGAAGTGCCCGTGGACGGCGGGGGCTATCAAGATGGTAACTGGCAGGTGACCACGCTCCGTCTGTGGGATGTTTTTGCCGCGGACGGCACAGAGTACACCCAAGAAGAACCTCTTGTAATTGATATCGGGGCTGAAAATATCAAGACCAAGGTTGTCAACCGAGTGACAGTTTCCTTTAAGGAAGGCCAAAGTGCAAACTTCGGTAAGGATGCAGACGACAATGTGATAGGTGTCTTCATGCAGAGTTATGAGATTTCTGGCCTGGAAGTGGTGATCAAGGACTTTGAGGATCAGCCTATTAAGGGTATCTCGAATGTAAAGTTGAAGTTTACCTACGGATATGACTCACGGACCTATGGCGGATATACCAGTGACAAATTAACCAATGCTGTAGCAGACTTTGAAATTGCTTTGGATGATGACGGCACGGGAACAAGGTTTGTCCAGTCCGGAAGCAAGACGTTACAGTATGCGGGTTCTTGGACAACGACATTCAGCTTTGATGTAAGTGGCAGTGTTTCCACCTATAGCGGTGACACGTTGCCCGCGAATGCGCCGGTGTTTACGGTTTCCTCCATTACACCGAGTGTGAAAGTGGCAGTAGATGATACCACAACGAGTTTTAACACCAAAATTACTTGGAGCAAAAAGAACATCCTATTTAGTTCTTATCTTGAATACACCCTCAGCGAGCCTAAGACAAACATATTGAATTCGGACAAAAATGAGGTGTATGTATACGCACAAGCAACAACAGATTCGGACATTGTGGGTAACGGTGATGCAGGGTTTATCCATCCAACATTAACCTTTACCACAACGGGGGTTGATAGTTCTTGTTCAGTAGAGTTTACAATTCCTGCTGGTTCTGCAACAGCCAAGTCAATATCGATAACGGGCAACGCGACCAGTTCTCCTGTTGAATTGGGTGTGAAAGGAACTGCATATGACATGGGAAAGGGGACTTGGGGTGTCACTTACACTGCATATAGTTATTTAGGACATGGTGATCAAACCATTAGTCAAGTCACTGTGAAGCGCGGCGGCATAACATATACCGTGTATTTGGAAAAGCCTATCATTATTCACAATCCGTCTTCGGTCAATCAAACATCCTAATTATATCTTTCTTGTTGTCACAAAAACTTCCCCGCCGTTCCCCAAAAATACCGAAAAGGGAGGCCCCCATGCGCCACCTGCGCCTCTCCCGGTTTCGCTTCGCTCAACCACCCTCCCCAAAGGGGAGGGCAAAAGCAGAAATTCAAAAAAGTAGCCTCTCCCG
>CAYRTP010000002.1:12083-72356 GCA_964427175.1 uncultured Clostridium sp.
GGTGTCCTCCTCGCACGCTCGGTGACGGAAGAGGCAAAACCTTCGACAGGCACGCACCCGAAATTCCCAAAAGGAAGCCCCCATGCGCCATCTGCGCCTCTCCCGGTTTCGCTTCGCTCAACCACCCTCCCCAAAGGGGAGGGCAAAAGCAGAAATTCAAAAAAGTAGCCTCTCCCGCCCTTCGGGCACCCTCCCCAAAGGGGAGGGCTTGGGGACGGGGGTGGCCTGGAGTCTTCCCCTCTGGGGAGGATTTGGGGGCGGCGGAAACCAGAAGCCTTCCCCTCTGGGGAAGGTGGCACGCCGAAGGCGTGACGGAAGAGGTAAAACCGATATTTATGAATCACAATCCCAAATTAACCAAGCGCGCGCAGTCTTTGCGTACGAACATGACCAAAGAAGAACGAAAACTTTGGTATGACTTTCTCAATCAATACCCTTTCCGCTTCCGACGTCAGATAACTGTCGGTGTTTACATACTGGATTTTTATTGTGCGGCTGCGAAATTGGCCGTGGAACTGGACGGTTCTCAGCATTACACCGAAGCAGGGAAGCAACACGACGCGGTGCGGACGAAGTATTTGGAAAGTCTGGGAATTTACGTGATCCGATATCCGAATTCCGCTGTTACGGACAAGTTTCACGGAGTTTGCTTGGATATTGATCGCGTTGTTCAAGAACGAATTGCAGAGATTCAAAAAAAGTAGCCTCTCCCGCCCTTCGGGCACCCTCCCCAAAGGGGAGGGCAAAAGCAGAAATTCAAAAAAGTAGCCTCTCCCGCCCTTCGGGCACCCTCCCCAAAGGGGAGGGCTTGGGGAGCGAGGGTGGCCTGGAGCCTTCCCCCCTGGGAGGGTTTGGGGGCGGCGGAAACCAGAAGCCTTCCCCTCTGGGGAAGGTGTCCTCCTCGCACGCTCGGTGACGGAAGAGGCAAAACCTTCGACAGGCACGCCCCTAAAAACACCCTATACCAAGAAAGGAGGCCATATGTGCCGACGATTCCCCCAATTGAATACACGGCGGTTCCTCGCCATCATTCTGGCGACGATGCTTCTCTCGGCCATGATGGTGTCCTCTCTTTCGATTCCCGTCTCCGCCGCCGAGAGCGGCACCTGCGGAGACGGGCTCACCTGGAGCTTCTCCGCGGGCACCCTGACCATCTCGGGCCGCGGTGAGATGAGCCACTTTAACGAGATGAATCTCCCCCCCTGGTACGAGCTCCGCGGTCAGATCCTGCGGGTCTCGCTTCCCGAGGGCCTGAAAAACGTTTCCTCCCTCGCCTTCTACGAATGTAAGAAGCTGCGGGTGGTCTCGCTCCCCGATTCGGTCAACCGCGTCGGAAGCTACGCCTTCGCCAACTGCGATCAGCTGGAGTCGGTCCGCTTCGGCCCCGCCCTGGCCAGAATCGACGAGGCCGCCTTCCACAGCTGTACCTCGCTGAAGGCCATGTCCCTGCCGTATAGCCTGCAGTCCCTGGGAAAACAGGCGTTTTACCGTTGCGAATCTCTCGCCTCGGTGACCGTTCCCCCCTACCTCTCCAAGATGGGTACCTCGGTTTTCGCCTACTGCAAGAGTCTCGTCCGCGCCGAGGTCTCGGCACGCCTGGACTCCCTGCCCGAGTGGACCTTCTACGGCTGTGAAAATCTCACCGTCCTGCTCCTCCCCGAAACCCTGGCCGCCGCAGAGGACTACGCGTTCCGGAAATGCGACAGCCTCGATACAGTCTATTTCGCGGGAACTGCCGATAAAAGACAGACCATTCTCGCTTCTCTGGAGGAGGAGGTGCCTCAGTTTTCCCAGGTGGGCGTGATCTCCAATTCGCCGCCTATGGCGAGTACGACGGCGGGCACGTTCATCGACAACGGGGACGGTTCCCTGACCCAGCAGAACACCACCGTCAAGAATGACGAGGGCGCGTCCTACGTCACCGTCGTGGAGCACACCTACCAAACCGACAATCTCTCGGAGGGCTCCTATTCCGCGAATATGACCGTGACGGTCACGGACAAGGATGCCTGGGAGAACGTGGTGGATACCGTCAAGGATACCCTCAAGGACTATACCGAAAGCTTTTCGGGGGACAGCTCTCCCGCTGATACCGTGGGGCTTACGGTGTACGTGCAGACGGGGGGAAGTGTGGATTCCACGCTGGTGGAAGAAATGGCGGGGCGTGACGTGAAAATGACCGTCGTGTCCCAAAACGGTTCGGAATCCCGCATGGAGTGCGAGGAGCTGGTGATCGAGGACCTCGGCGGAGTCTACGATTATTCGCATACGGTGGAGGAAGCTCCGTCGGAACGGAGCGAATCCCTGGGAACCGAGGATTGCTTCAACGTCTCTTTCAAGGAGTCTGCTACCATCAATAGCGAGATCCTGATCCAGCTCCCGGATATTCCGGCCCATTCGAACGCCTACCTGTATCAGGTGGAAACCGACGATACCCTCACCCGCCTCCAGGCAACTGTGGTGGATGAGAACGGAAACGCTCACTTTTACGTGGGGGCCGTGGACAAGGACACCGAGTATTTGATCGGCGTGAACGTTCCGGGTGAAAATACGGCGGATGCCGTTATTCCGGACGAATTGCTGGGACAATACGCCAACAGTGATTCGGTAGAGCGGTTGCAAAAGGTTGACTACGTCATCACGGGACGGCAGTCCTCGTGGGGCCTCAATGCCGCGCAGGTGACTTGGATCATGCTGGGCGTGCTGGCGGCCTGTATCATCGTCGTGGGAACCGTGATGTACGTTCTGAATCACCGACGCTTGAAGCAAGGCTATATTCCAAACGTGGATTACGACGACGCGGGGTCGGCTGTGTAGCGGATACCGCGCGAAAACCATCCGGAAAAAGCAATGCTTGCGGGATACCCGCAAGCATTGCTTTTTCGGTTTGCTTCGCAAGACGTTTTTTTATTTATGACTTGAAAAGTACCTCGTTTTATGCTATAATGAACCCAATATCACCTGCCCTGCAAGCAAAGGAGACTCACCATGAAATACACCCAATACGTCAGCACCAAGATCGGCACCATCGGTGACATGACCGCTACCAGCATCCACGGCGGCGGCAAGACCCACCCCGGTGCCATTTACCCCTTCGGCATGGTCCAGTTCGGCCCCGACACCTTTGAGGGCGGGGACAACGGCGCAGGCTACAGCTACCACCACACCACCATCGACGGCTTCAGCATCAACCATATGTCGGGCGTGGGCTGGTACGGCGACCTGGGCAACTTCCAGGTCATGTCCACTACGGGCCCCCTGAATCTCCTGTCCTCCACCTACCGCGATGCCCTCACCACCCGCGACGGCCGCGGCTATGAGTCTGACTTCCGCCATGAGACCGAGGTCACCGAGGCGGGCTACTACGCCGTCACCTTGGATACCTACGGCATCCGCGCCGAGACTACCTCCCTGCTCCATACGGGTATGATCCGCATGACCTACCCCGCAGGGGAGCGCCGTCGGGTCCAGATCAACCTGGCGCGCCGCATCGCGGGACGCTCCCCCGCCCAGGAGCTGACCATCATCGACCCCCACACCATCGAGGCCGTCATCCATTGCCCCAACTCCCACGGCGGTTTCGGCCGCGGTCAGGGCAACGTCACTTACGATCTGTACGTCCACGCCGAGCTGTCCGAGGATTGGGACACCTACGGCGTGTGGAATAAGAACACTCCTGTGGCCGAGGTGTCCGACACCTACGCGGGCGAGGAGCTGTGGTTCTACGCCGAGTACGCTCCCTCCGACCGCCCCCTGACCATGAAGGTGGGCATCTCCTACATCAACATGGAGGGCGCGCGGGATAACTTTGAGAAGGAGGCCGCAGGGAAGGACTTCGACGGAATGCACGCCGAAAACACCGAGGCCTGGGAGAAGGCCCTGTCGGTGGTCAAGGTGGAGGGCTCGGACACCGAGAAGCTGACCATTTTCTATACTACCCTGTACCACGCCCTCCTGGACCCCCGCGTCTTCTCGGATGCCAACGGCAACTATCTTTCGGCCGACGGTACGGTCCGCAACAACACATCCTTCGTTAAGCGCACCGTGTTCAGCGGATGGGACGTGTTCCGCAGTGAGTGCCCCCTTCTGACCATCATCAAGCCCGACGCGGTCAACGACATCATCAACACTCTCATCGACATCGCGGAGTACCGCAACGTCTCCTTCCCCCGTTGGGAGCTGTTGGGCCACGAGACGGGCTGTATGCTGGGTGACCCCGGTGTCATCGTGGCCGCCGATGCCTACCGCAAGGGCATCCGCAATTTCGATACTGCGAAGGCCTACGAGATCTGCCTCAAAACCGCCTTTGATCCCGATACCAAGCGTCACGGTGCCGAGGCTATGAACACCCTGGGCTACGTCCCCGGTCAGATCTCCGATACCCTGGAGAACGTCTTTGCCGACCACTGCATCTCCCGCTTTGCCGAGGCGGTGGGAGACACCGAAAACGCGGACCTGTTCGCTCGACGGGCGCAGAATTACCGTAAGATCTACGATCCCGAGTCGGGCTGGATGCGGAGACGCTTCGAGGACGGTAGTTGGGCCGAGTGGAAGGGCGAGTATGACGAGACGGGATGCGTGGAGAGCAACATCTTCCAGCAGTCCTGGTTCGTGCCCCACGATCCCCAGGGCCTGATGGAGCTCATGGGCCGCGACCGCTTCCTGTCGGAGCTGGAGCGTCTGATGGCGGAATCCGACCTGTCGGCCATGTGGAATACCGCCTACAACCACCCCAACGAGCCCTGCCACCACATCATCCATATGTTCACCGACGCGGGCCAGCCCTGGCGGACCCAGTACTGGGTCAGACGGGTCCAGGATGAGGCTTATAACACCACCGAGTACGGCTACTGCGGTAACGAGGACGTGGGTCAGATGTCGGCCTGGTTCACCTTGACCGCCCTGGGTATTCACATGATGGCCCCCGGAAGCGATATCTACCATATCAATACCCCCCTGTTCCGCCGCGCCGAGATCCGCCTGTCGGAGGAGTACCACCCCCGCAAGATCTCGGACACCCTGGTCATCGAGACCGACCGCGACCCCGCCGAGAACGTCTACATCCAAGGTGTCACGGTCAACGGTACCCCCATCAACCGTGCCTGGCTCACCTGGGAGGAGATCGCCAACGGCGGTGTCATCCGATTTGAGCTGTCGGATCAGCCCAATACCGAGTGGGGTAAGGAAGTGCCGACACAGGCTTGAAAGCGAGGTATTCCCATGCATAACGCCAAGATTCCCCCTGACCTTGCCCGGGATTGGACGGTGGAGGACCTGCTGGGGCGGGAACCCGTGCGGGTCAACCCGGATGAGATCCGAGACGAGATCTACGAATCCCTGGCGGGCAAGGTCATCCTGGTCACGGGGGGCGGGGGCTCCATCGGCAGTGAGCTCTGCCGACAGATCGCCCCTCATCACCCCAAAAAGCTCCTCATTTTCGATATTTACGAAAACAACGCCCACGCCATCGGTCTGGAGCTGACGGACCGCTACCCCGAGCTGGACCTGGAGATCCTCATCGGCTCGGTGCGGGACAGCCGCCGCCTGGAGCAGGTGTTCAGCAAGTACAAGCCCGACGTGGTCTACCACGCCGCGGCCCACAAGCACGTCCCTCTCATGGAGGCAAACCCCTGCGAGGCCATCAAGAACAACGCCGTGGGAACCTATAAGACCGCCTACGCCGCCCTCGCGAACGGTTGCAGGCGGTTCGTGCTGATCTCCACGGACAAGGCGGTCAACCCCACGGGCATGATGGGGGCCTCCAAGCGTATCTGCGAGATGATCCTGCAGGCCTTCGATAAAAAACTGCGGGAAGGGAAGGCCTGTGAGCTGACTCCTCTTTGCATTCATGGCGGTGACGAGGCGGAGCCCGCTTCCCACGCCGTGCTGAACGCGGAAACCCTTCACACCGAGTTCGTGGCGGTTCGTTTCGGTAACGTGTTGGACAGCAACGGCTCGGTGGTGCCCCGCTTCAAGGAGCAGATCGCCCGAGGCGGCCCCGTCACGGTGACCCATCCCGACGTGATCCGCTATTTCATGACCATTTCCGAGGCGGTTTCCCTGGTGTTGCAGGCGGGAACTTACGCCGACAGCGGGGAGATCTTTGTCCTGGACATGGGGGACCCCGTCAAGATCGACACCCTGGCCCGCCGCATGATCCGCCTGGCGGGTATGCGCCCCGACGTGGATATTCAGATCTCCTACACGGGGCTCCGTCCCGGGGAGAAGCTGTACGAGGAAAAGCTCCTGTCCGAGGAGGACACCTGTACCACCCCCAACCGTGCCATCCACGTCGGAAGGCCTCTGCCCTTTGACGCGGACGATTTCCTTCGCCGTCTGCCGAGACTGGCCGAGGCCGCTTATAACGGGGAGGATGAGGCTCTCCGCCACCTGGTGGCCGAGGTGATTCCCGCCTACCGCCCCATGAGCGAAAATTGAATTTTGACCCGAAAATCTGATGAGTACCTGCAAGGAGACATCATGAATCCGAATATATGTAACCAATGCGGCGGCGAATTTGAGTTCCGCGGCGGCCGATGGATCTGCCGTTCCTGCGGAGCCTACAAGCCGGAGTCCATCACCAACGAGGAAGTGACCCTGCTTTACACGGCGTACCAAAAGCTCCGTTTGACCGAGTTTGCTGAGGCAGAGCTGGAGTTCGACGACTTTATCCACCGTTATCCCGAGAATCCCAGCGGATACTGGGGCAGACTCCTGGCCAAATACGGCATCCAATACGAGCGGGATTTCGACGGCCGCATGATCCCGACCTGCTACGCCGCCTCCATCGGGAGTGTGAAATCCGCTTCCGATTTCAAGAAGGCTCTGCAGTACGCGGATGCCGAGAACCGCGTCTACTACGAAAGCCAAGCCACCCACATCGAGCGCATACGGACCGAATGGCAGGAAAAAGCCAAAAAGGAAAAGCCCTACGACGTGTTCATCTGCTACAAGGACAGCGACCTGGCCAACGGGATCGAGCGCACCAAGGACAGCTACGCCGCCCAGGAGCTCTACACCCTGCTGACGGATATGGGCTTTCGGGTGTTCTACAGCCGTGTGAGCCTGCGCGATAAGGTGGGAGAGAAATACGAGCCCTACATCTTCCACGCCCTTTCCACGGCGCAGGTTATGATCGTGTACGGTTCCGAGCCCGAGTATATCCAATCCACCTGGCTGAAAAACGAGTGGATGCGTTACGCCAAGCAGATCCGAGAAGGGAAGAAGAAGCCCGAGTCCCTGCTGGTGGCCTGCGAGGGCTTCTCTCCCGATGAGCTTCCCACCACTCTTTCCTCCATGCAGTGCTTCCGTGCCGAGGATAAGACCTTCTACGGGGATCTGCAAAACCGCGTAAGCCTCTTGCTTGGCCGTGAGGAGATCGAGGTCGGGGGGCGTGAAGGAGCACCGCGAAGAACCCGTCGCAGAAAGCGCCGCAGATGGGGCTGGATCCCGCTGGCTGTGGTATTAGTTCTGGCGGTGATGTTTTTTATCAGCTATCTGCAGTCCCAAGGTCCCGCCAAGCTGTATTATGTTTCCAATCAAGACGGCACCTGCTATGTCCGCCATATTCAGCTCAACGGAGATACGCATATTGATATCCCAGCCGAGTACAACGGGGAGCGCGTGACGGGAATCGGAGATAATGCCTTTTCATTCTCCTACGACTTGATAAGCGTGACGGTGCCCGCCGGGGTGACCCGAATCGGGGAGCACGCCTTTTCCTATTGCGACGATCTGCAGAGCGTAACGCTTCCGGACGGCGTGGAGAGCATTGGAGACTATGCCTTTGCGGACTGCGCCGCGCTGACGAGCGTTGAGATTCCCGCGAGCGTGACCGAGATCGGAGAATATGCATTCTTCGGTTGTAACGGGCTGACCGAGTTGATGATCCCCGAGGGCGTGACCGACGTTGGTAATTTGGCGTTTGCCTCCTGTGAAAATCTGACGAACGTGACGATTGCGGGCCCGCTGATAAGCGTTGGCTACAATGTGTTCAGCGATTGCAAAAAGCTGACTACCGTGACCTTCACGGGTGAAAAAGCGGTCATCGGGCAGTCCATGTTCGGCGATTGCACCCATCTGTCCGACGTAACGGTACTTGCCCCTCTGAATTTTGTGGGTAGCAATGCATTTTCGGGATGCGTGTCCCTGGAAGTGATTCGCCTCCCCGAGCAGGTGGGGAGCTTGGATTACGGTGCTTTTGAAAATTGTACCTCCCTCACCGCTATTTATTACGGCGGCACGGTAGCTCAATGGGAGAAGGTTGATTGTCGGGGTGACTGGGACTACAATACCGGTGCCTACACGGTCTACTGTACCGACGGCACCGTGGCCAAGGCCGATCCGTAGGCTTCGGGAAAACGTAAGGAGGAGCTATGAATCCAAATATATGTAACCAATGCGGTGGCGACTACGAATACCGCAACGGCCGCTGGATCTGCCGTGCCTGCGGCTCCTACAAGCCGGAATCGATCTCGACCGAGGAGGAGATCCTGCTCTATACGGCGTACCAAAAGCTCCGTTTGACCGACTTTGCCGAGGCAGAGGCGGAATTCGATGATTTGATCCGCCGCTACCCCGAGAACCCGAGCGGATATTGGGGCAGGCTCTTGGCCAAATACGGCATCCAATACGAGCGGGACTTCGATGGCCGCATGATCCCGACCTGCTACGCCGCCTCCATCGGGAGCGTGAAATCCGCCTCCGATTATAAGAAGGCTCTGCGGTACGCGGATGCCGAGAACCGCGCGTACTACGTGGGTCAGGCCGAGTACATGGAGCGCGTGCGGGTGCAATGGCAGGAGAAGGCCAAGCATGAGCCGCCCTACGATATATTTATCTGCTACAAGGACAGTGACCTGGCCAACGGGATCGAGCGCACCAAGGACAGCTACGCCGCCCAAGAGTTGTACACCCTGCTGACGGATATGGGCTTTCGGGTATTCTACAGCCGTGTGAGCCTGCGTGGCAAGGTAGGCGAGAAATACGAGCCTTACATTTTCCACGCCCTCTCTACGGCGCAGGTCATGATCGTGTACGGCTCAGATCCTGAGTACATCCAATCCACCTGGCTGAAAAACGAGTGGATGCGGTACACCAAGCAGATCCGCGAAGGGAAGAAGAAGCCCGAGTCTCTGTTAGTGGTCTGCGAGGGCTTTCCCTTTGAGGAACTGCCCGTTGCGCTGTCCTCCGGGCAGTGCTTTCGCGCGGAGGACAGGACTTTTTACATGGAGCTGAAAAAGACCGTCAACCACCTGTTCGGACGCAAGAAGAAGACCGTGGTCAGCGCGGCGAGAATGGGCCTGAGCAAATGCCTGGCGTTTCTGTTCGGCGGTCTGACCCTGCTGGGACTGGGACTGATGAAAAATCTGTTCGAAATTGCCGCTCTGTTGGACGGATTCATGAAGTACGCGGTTGCCGCCATCGGCGTATTGCTTGCGCTGGTTCCGCTTCTCGTTATGATCCTGAATATCCGCTTTTTGCGGAAGCATACCGTTTCGGAAAGGCGACGAAAATAAAGCCGTCGCCTCCCCATTTGAAATGCCCGCAACCCGATTTCGCGGCGTACGTGGAAAACGCCAAAAGCAAAATAGACAATTGTAAAACTCTATAAAGACAAGTGGCGTGTTTTCTTGCCCTCCCCAGCGGGGAGGGGGGACCGCGATAGCGGTGGGTGAGGAGAGCAGGTTTACGAGTCGCAACGAGTTATTCGAGGGCCCCCGTTCTCCTCATCCACCATCCTTCGGATGGTCCCCCTTCCCCGCTGGGGAAGGCAAAAACGGAGAAAACTACCGTTGAAATAACCCATCAAGTTCTTTGTGTTTTAATACATTTTTGCATTTTACAATCACCTACAAAAGCAAAAGAAAAGGAGAACCAATATGAAAAACTACCTGACTCAATTCTTCGGTGACCAGCAATACACCCCCGCTGACACCGCTTACCTCCTGACGGCCTATGACCGCATTATGGCGGATCCCGAGACCTGCGGGCTGTGGAACGAAGCTCTGGCCCTTTACGGCGAGCGGGTGGACTGCGACTACGGCGACATCATCCGCAAGGCCGATCGCGCGGCCGAGATCCTGGGCTTCCACCAGTACACCGCCGAGCTGCTGGTGTTCATCTGCCTGTCCAAAAAGCTCCGCGAGCGATACGTTGAGCGGGGGCTGGACCTGGCCATCTTTGAGCGGAGCATGGCTGACCTGCGCTACAAGGTGGAGGAGTGCAAGCTGGTCTACGGCATCGTGGGCTCCTTCGTGGCCGAGTGGTTCATCGGCTTCTTCAACCTCACCCGCTTCGGCCTGGGACGGTTGCAGTTCGAGATCATCCGCTTTGGGGCGGAGTACGACAAGGACGGCCACGTCCTGACCCCCGACAGCCCTGTGGTCAACATCCACATCCCCCGTTCGGGCGAGCCTCTGACCGAGGAGGCCTGTCGGGATGCTTTCACCCGCGCCAAGGCTATGTTTAGCCCCGAGGTGGGAGATCCCTGTCCCTTCGTTTGCAACTCCTGGCTCCTCAACCCCGAACACGAGGACTTCCTGCCCAAGCACACCAATACCTACCGCTTTTTCAAGAGCTTCGACATCATCGCCTCGGGCCAGGACAAGGGCCGCAACAACCTGTGGCGGCTGTTTGACACCATGGAGCGGAACCCCGACAGGCTCCCCGCCGACACCTCCATGCGCCGCGCCTACGTGGAGCATCTGAAAAAAGGCGGCCTGATGGGCTACGGCCGCGGCGTGCAGTTTTGGTGAGCCTTGACCGTGGGGCCGTGGCGGTATTGCCGTAAAAGCCGAATCGCTGACAAGTTAACGAATATAGGGCATGTATGACAGGAACGATTCATGAAGGGAGTAGTCCAATGAGAGAATACCATCTATACGAAGTCAAAAGTCAAGCTACGGGTCTGAAAATTGAATATGCAATTGATAAAAAAAAACACTTGACTCCGCTATATGTCTTTGCATTTATCGTGTTTGGCTTGGTCATGGCTATCATGGCTATCGAGCAATTTACAGTGAGAAATTTCAATAACGTCGCCGTTCTGTGCATGCTATGCGGATATTTTGTTATCATGGCAATCGTTTTCTTCGTTCAAGAAAAAAACCAAAAGCCCTATTCCCTGATGGTGGATGCAACGGGGTTCCATGAACAATCCGTCAGTTATAAAAGCAAGGATATTCTATGGAATGAGGTGTGCTATATAAATTTTTTCCCGGATATTGTCCTTGAAGGCGGAAAAACAGTTCAATCCTACGGTGCCGTTGTCATTTCCAAGGTGGCGGCAACGGACGAGGAAAGAAAAAAGTATATAAAGAAGCATTGGGGCTCGATTTCCAAGGCGAAATCAGAGGATTCCATTATTCTTTGCACGGGGACAACACAGGCGAGAAGAATCTATGAATTGATCGCAGCCAAAGCCGCTCTGTTCGGTGATGCAACTGTGCTCAAAAGAACAATAGATACTTCAGACGCAATCTGTTAGCGAACAAATCAGGCATTGACCGCGCCCTGTGCACAATCGGATATAATCTCGAACCAATCGTCGGCGTTTTTGTACGGAACGCCGACGATTTTTGAAAAACGTCTTGCAATTTCGACGGGTTTGTGTTATACTATATCATGAAAAAATACGCTTACGAGGTGAAAACGTGAATCAGACCAACTCCAAACGTTCCTTCGGCTTTGGCCGCGGCGACATGACCCAGGGCACCCCTTGGAAGGTCATTCTGTCCTTTACTCTGCCCATGCTGATCGGCAACATCGCCCAGCAGCTCTACAACACGGTGGACTCCATCGTGGTGGGTAAGTACATCGGTGACAACGCTCTGGCGGCGGTGGGCTCCTGCGGACCCATCGTGAATATGCTCCTGGTGCTGTTCATCGGTATTTCGGCGGGTGCCAGCATCATGGTGTCCCAGTATTTCGGCGCCAAGAATCGGGAGGCCCTGTCCCATACCATCGGCAACTGCATCACCGCCACCGCGATCTGCTCGGTGGTGCTGATCCTGGTCATGACCCCCCTCATCCGCCCCATTCTGGTCGCCCTCAACACCCCCGCCTCCATCCTGGATTGGTGCGTGGGCTACCTGTCCATCTCCCTGTGGGGCATCGCGGGTATGGCCTACTACAACATCCTCAGCGGTATTCTGCGCGGATTGAGTGATTCCTTCTGGCCTCTGGTCTACCTGCTGGTGGCTACGGTCATCAACATCGTTCTGGACGTGTACTTCGTGGCCGTTCTGAACATGGGTGTCCCCGGCGTTGCTCTGGCGACCATCATCGCCCAAATCATTTCCGCCGCCCTTTGTATGATCAAGCTGGCCCGCATGAAGAACTACTTTGACTTCGGCTTGAAGTTCATGAAGCCCGTGGGGGCCTATATCCGCACCCTGGTCCGTCTCGGCCTGCCCTCGGGTCTGACCCAGGCCATCTTCTCCTCGGCTATGATCATCGTCCAGTCCCTGACCAATCAGTTCGGTGAGCAGTTCATCGCCGCCAACGTAGTCATCATGCGTGTGGACGGCTTTGCCATGATGCCCAACTTCTCCTTCGGTACCGCCCTGACCACCTACGCGGGTCAGAACGTGGGCGCGGGCCTCTACGACCGCGTCACCAAGGGTGCCAAGCAGGGCCTGGCCATGGCCGTGGGCTGTTCCGCCGCAATTACGGTCCTCATCCTGTTTTTCGGCAAGCGCCTCATGGGGTTGTTCACCGAAACCGCCTCGTTGGTAGACCTGAGTTACCGCCTCATGATGATCCTGGCCGTGGGCTACATCGCCATGGCGGTGACCCAAAGCCTGTCGGGTATCATGCGCGGCGCGGGCGATACCATGACCCCCATGTGGATCTCCCTCATCACCACGGTCATCATCCGTGTGCCCGTAGCCTACGGCATCGCCTGGCTGACCTCCCCCACGGGCCACCCCGCCGACGGTATGAAGGAGTGCATCCAGATCTCCCTGCTCTGCTCCTGGTGCATCGGTGCCATTCTCACGGCCATTTTCTATAAGGTCGGCAAGTGGAAGAACAAGCGGATCAAGCAGTAAGCAGGATCTGCTTTGTGCCCCCATTTCCCTCATGAAGGAGAGAACGAATATGAAAAAGACCTTATTTCGCAGCTTTCTTTTGTCCCTGTCGATGCTGTTGTGTCTGGGCACCTGTGCCGCTTGCACCGCGAAACCTGATTCGGATCCCGCAGGCGAACAACCTACCGAACGAGAAACGTCGGGGTCTACCGAGGCCGCAACCACCGAGATCGTGACCGCCGAAGCCCCCGAGGAAACAGCCGCGGAGACCGCCGCGGACACCTCCGTTGCCTCGGACAAGCTGTGGGAACCCGATATGGGGACCTTCAACGAGGGGAAGGTGAACTACGCCAAGGACGAGAACGGCAACGTGACCGCTACCCCCACCGAGGGCCATTCCCTGGGCCTGGATGTCACCGACAAGACCGATCTGGTCTCCATCTGCTACTCCATTTGGTTTGACTACATTTTGCGGAAGTCGGACACGGGGGTGGACAGCTACCACGATATCTCCAAGATCCTGGCAGGCGAGCAGGAGTGGGGCGGCTCTCCCTCCTTCCACTACTGGGCCAAGCCCGCGCTGGGCTACTATTGCAGCACCAACCGTGAGGTCATCCGTACCCACATGACCCAGCTCTATACCGCGGGGGTGGATTTCATTATTTTGGACCATACCAACCTGGGGTATGGGTATGTGGAGGATCCCGTCAATAAGACCTTGATGCTGGACGGTCCCATGATCGCTCTGTTCGAGACCATCATGGAGATGCGGGCCGAGGGCCTGGGCACTCCTTACGTGGTGGTTTGGGTCGGCGGCGGCGGAGACGAGCGGCTCTATAACTACCTGTACGACAACTTCTACGGTCAGGAAAAGTGGGCGGATTGCTTCGTCTACTGGGACGGTAAGCCCTTTCTGCTGACCACCTTCCTCCATGACGAGACTAACCCCGCCCCTTCGCAGTTTACCACACGCTGTATGGGCGGTCTCTTGGATAAGGATCGCATGAAGAACGGGCAGTGGAACTTCCTGTCGCTCAACAATGCCCGGTATTGCACCGAAAACGCCGCAGGCGAGGCGGAGCAGATCCCCGTGTGCGTGGCCTCCCAGGAGACCTACATGTCGGCGGACACCGCCCACGGACGCATCGGCGGTCTGTTCTGGTACGCCCAGTGGACCTCCGCCTTCAAGCACCGTCCCAAGTTCGTCACCCTCACCTGGTGGAACGAGTGGACGGCCCAGCGTCTCTACATTCAAGGCGGTGCCTACGATGGGCAATACCATTTCACCGACGCCTACAGCCCCGAATACAGCCGCGACATCGAGCCCATGGAGGGCGGTCACGGCGATCAGTATTATCGCTGGATGATCGAGTATATCTCGGCCTACAAGAACCACCTGGAATGCCCCATGCTGGTGGAGGAGGCGTATCTCAGCGCGGAGAACAGTCGGGCCGTGGAGCTGTTTCTGAAAAAATACAGCCGAGGCTTGAGTGAGCGCACGCCTTGGTGAAAAATGGACCCGCAGGGCTTTGAGTCCTGCGGGGCTTTTCTTTCAATGAGAGCTCTTTTTTTAAAAATCCCCTTGCAAATTCAGACGGGATTTGCTATAATAGAGTCGAAACCAATTCCCATCCGAAAGGAGAATTTCATATGAATAACTGTCTCATCCACAACGCCCGTGTCTACAATACCGTGACCCGTAGCTTTTACCACGGCTCTGTGCTGGTCATGAAGGGCAAGATCGCTATTCTGCACCGCGGTGACGTGACCGCTGCCCCCGAAGGGGTGGAGCTCTATGATGCCGAGGGACGTATGGTCATCCCCGGTATGGTGGATATCCATACCCACGGCCGCGCAGGCGGGGATTTCAATACCGCTGACGGAGCCGCCATGTCCAACATGGCCAAGTCCTACCTGGACAGCGGCGTGACCACCGTTCTGCCCACCCTGGCATCGGCTCCCCTGGAGTCCTTGGAGCGCTCCATCGACCTCATCAACGCTCTCCGTACCGAGGCCCTGGCCTCCGAGGGTCAGCAGGCCTACGTGGCAGGAACCCACCTGGAGGGCCGTTACCTCAACCCCAAGCGTCGGGGAGCCCACGCCGCCGATCTGCTGGTGGCCTTGGATCCCGCCGAGCTGGAAGCTCTGCTGACCCGTATTCAGGGCGCACGCCACATCTCGGCGGCCCTGGAGCAGGAGGGCGGGGAGGAGTTCCTCCGCCGTGCTCTGTCCCTGGGAGCCACCGTCAGCCTGGGCCACACCGATGCCGACTATGAGACGGCCACCCGCCTGATCAGGGCCGGAGTCAGCGGTATGACCCACCTGTTCA
This sequence comes from uncultured Clostridium sp., assembly GCA_964427175.1. Lineage (GTDB taxonomy): Bacteria > Bacillota > Clostridia > Oscillospirales > CAG-272 > CAMEON01. The sequence goes on from CAYRTP010000002.1 coordinate 27,444, forward strand.
ACGCCATGCCTCCCCTCCACCATCGGGACGGCGGTGCCGTGGCCGCAGGTCTCCTGTCGGATACCGCTTACTGCGAGCTGATCTGCGACGGCTTCCATATCGCTCCCCACATGGTCAAGATGGCGTATCGCCTGGCGGGCCGCCGCCTGACCCTCATCACCGACTCCATGGAGGCCACGGGCTGTCCCGACGGCGAGTACTCCATCGCGGGCAACCCCGTTACGGTCAAGGACGGTAAGGCCCGCACCCACGACGGTGCCATCGCGGGCAGTACCCTCTCTATGTGGGAGGCGGCGCAGAATCTCTGCTCCTTCGCGGGGGCGGACTTTGCCGATGCCGTCTACGCCGCCACCATGGCTCCCGCCTACGAGGCAGGCCTGGAGTCCGAGGTGGGCTCCATTGAGGTCAATAAGCGGGCAGACCTGCTGATCCTGGATGACGAGCATACCATCGGCCGCATCCTGTGCGGCGGCTACTGGCACAACTGATGGAGACTATGACGGATATGCGTGACGTGAATCCTACGCCTCAAAGCTCCGAGCCCGCCCGAGGCCTCGGCATGACGGAGCTCCGTCATCGGGCCCGCCGTATCCTGGACGGAACGGGGAAGCGGAGCAATCGCCTGACCCTGGTCCTGGCTGTCACCATCCTGCTGACCGTGGCGGTGGGGAGCTACATGGCGGCCTCGGGGGCCTATATGCTCAGTCTCCTGCTGGGGGCAAGTGTCTTTGTGTCGGACCTGATCGCCTACGGCTTGATGGGGGTGCTGGGCTTGTTCGTGGTCCTGCCCCTGGGAGCCTCGGTGTTCCGCCTGGCTTGTCTGGCCGTCCTGGAGAGCCGAGCCTATACCTCCCCCATGGAATTCGAGGTAACCGATGACATTCCCGATCTGATCGAACTGCTCCACCCCTTTACCTCACGGAGCGCCTACGGCCGATGCATGGCTGTGGGGCTGGGAGCCTGTGGCTGGGCCATGCTGTGGGGCGGAATCCCCGTCGGGGCCTACCGCTTGCTGGCCAATCAGTACGATCGCATGGCCAATCAAGGGTTCTCCGCCGAGCTCTGTAATCTGCTGACCATCCTTACCCTGGTGGCCTGCCTGTGCTTTGGCTTGCTTATGCTGTTCCTCTCGGGTTATCGGGCCGGCTTTGGTTTCTTCGTGTTCGTCCACCCCAGCTTGTCCGTGCGGGAGGTCAACCGTTACTTCAAGGGCTTCCGACGGAACAGGGTTTGTCCCTTTTCCCTGCGCCTGGGCTTTGTGGGATGGATCCTGCTGTCCCTTTTGGCGGTGCTGGTCCCCTTTGTCCTGCATACGGTGCCCTGGGCACTCTGCAGTGCCGCCTTGTACGGCGCGACGTTAAGGAGGTCGTGAAATCGTGAAAACAAGAAAAATTATGGTTCTCGTTTGTTTGCTTTCGCTTATCTCGGCAGTTTTTATGGCTTGTGACTCGGATGCTGAGGCGTATGTGCAAATGGAAGAAACCACCGATACGGAGACTCAGTCGGATGAGTCCTCACTTGAAGAAACAACCGCCGCACAAAATGATGAGGAGCTCACGGTGGAGGAAACAACCGAGGCCGAGACAGAGGAGTCCGAGGAATGGATTACAATAGCCGTAGAGTCTTTTTACAGACCGTCGATTCAAGTATGGAAAAGTGGATTCGATATTCATTTGAACCAACGTGCCGATAAAACCTTTGAGCCGGAGCGGCCGTCCGTATCCATGGATATCAGCGATGAGAAGACCGTAACGGGCGTTTACGATCATCGGGTGGAATCCCCGCATTATCGGGATAGCTATTTGATTTATCGTGTCTCGGGTGAAAACGGTGATTCGGCGCGGTTTGATCTTGCGGAGGATACGGGCAGATTGGTCCGGTATATGGACTTTGAATTCGACCGGAAGGTTGAAGATGGCACTATCAATGGACCCATACTTCCCAAAGAGGAATGCATAGCCATTGCACAAAAATATATGTATGATTTTTTGGGCGCTTCGGGGAACTACGTTTTGGTAAACGAACAGTACACGAAGGATCCGGACAGTACGTATGGAACGTATACGTTTCATTTTCGTCGATATATGGATCAATTGCCAACAGATGAACATATGCTGCTTTCGATGGGCGAAATGGGCGTGATCAAGGGCTTTTCCTCCAAAATGCTCGGCGGTATGGACGACATCGATCTTCTTGATTATGACGAGGAAGAATTGATGAAAGCCATTGGGTATAAATTGGCAAGGATTTATGCCATGCGCCTGGCGCACACGGTTGGCCAGTATCTCATTGATGACGTTTGTCTGACCCGTCTTCAAGATGGAGAGCTCTATTTACAGTATCGGCTCACGGTACGGTTCGTAAGCCAAGAGACCGTCTCCCCGGAGGAGGAGGTCAGCCTGCTCGTCTGCATCGGTTCATACTGATATGAATAAATCCTCGCGGGGGCATAATGCGTATGCCTTGAGGGGGTATACCGGCAGCGGAATACAATGCTCCTAACAGAAAACAGACCCATCCAACGGCCAAAGCCGAGGATGGGTCTGTTTTGCTGTGGGGCACCACTTCGCGCGTTCTCCCGTTCCCAAAATCTATCGCGGGGATGGGGCCCCGCTGACGTAGGATATCCTTCCGTCAAACAGCAAGTAAACACATATACGAAATATGTTTTAAAAGTTCTTGGGGTCAAGCCCTTCTTTCAAGAAGGGCTTGCGGGTGCAGGGCAGAGCCCTGCCGCTCCCCTTTCCTTATTCCCAAATTCTTCTGACGGGCTTGTGAGCCTTTACCGAATGAACCATACCGATGAGGATGTAGGTGGCCAGCAGAGAGGAGCCGCCGCAGGAGAGGAAGGGAAGGGTAATACCCACCACGGGCAGGATGGCCAGGCACATTCCCACGTTTTCGAGGATCTGGGCGATGAGTACCGCCGCAACGCCCGCCGCGATGAACATACCGTAGTCGTGGCTTGCCTGCCGACCGATCCACAGCACCCGTACCACCAGCACCGCCAGGGCCAGGATGACCAGGGTTCCGCCGATGAAGCCGAACTTTTCGCAGATGGTGGCCAGGATGAAGTCGGTGTGGGAGGCGGTGAGCTGTTCGTAGTCGCCGCCATTCTGCCAGCCGACTCCGAACAGACCGCCGTTTTCCATGCATTGCTTGGAGAGCAGAGGCTGCCAGCCCTTGTCCATGGGGTCCAGCTCGGGATTGAAGCCCACCACGATGCGGTCCTGCTGGTAGGAGGCCAAAAAGTCCCACAGGAAGGGGAAGGCCACCGCCACCACACCGCCCAGGGCGGCGAAGTACCCCCAATGGAGTCCCGCGGCAAAGAGCATGATGAGCACCATCACCATGTACACCAGGGCCACGCCCAAATCTCCCGAAACCAGGATGAGTCCCACGATCAGCAGGGCGTGAAGTCCCAGCCCCACGATGGAGCGGAACTGGTTGATGGTGGCCCGTACCGAGGACAAATGCTTGGCAAAGGTGCAGGTGAAGGTGATCTTGACGAACTCCGAGGGCTGGATGGCGATGCCGATGCCGGGAATGGTCAGCCAGCTCTTGTTGGCGGTCTCTACGCCCGCGCCGGTGTCACCCGCCACCAGGGTCAGTCCCAAAATGCCCACCGAGAAAAGGAGCATGACCGCCCACAGACGGTCCAAAATCACGTGATAGTCCAGATTGGCCACGACGAAGGTGAGGATCACCCCCATGACCGTCATGGCGAACTGCATCCTCAGCTTGCTCATACCGAAGTTGTCCACCGCGCCGTACACCGTCAAAAGGCTGACCAGCGACAGAAACGTGGTGCAGATCAAGAGAATGGGGTCCACGCGGCGCACCGCGTCGGACAGAAATAATTTCATTTTCTCACCCATAACGGTGCTCCTTTCGTGGGGGATGCATAAGTGAAGAGTGAAAAGTGAAGGAGCAAACCCCTGCGGGGTTTGTCCGTTTTATTTATATATCAGAAACCCGAAGGGTTTCTTTCCTCACTTTTTCACTTTTCACTCTTCCTTCTTCACTGTTAAGATTCAAAAGGAGGGCAGAGCCCTCCTTTTGAATCTTAATACTGACGGCCCCAGACAACCAGGTGCTTGGCGGGCTTGCCGCAGCAGGCGCAGACATCGGAGGGAGCCTCGTGCTCGCCGAAGGGGATGCAACGGGACTTGACACCGCCGGTCTCATCCTTGAGCTGATCCTCGCAAGCGGAATCACCGCACCACATAGCCTTGATGTAGCCGGGCTTGTTGGCGGCAATGTCCAGGAACTCCTCGTGGTTGTGGGCGACGTGGGTCTTCTCGGCCAGGTTGCGCTCGCAACGGGCTACCAGCTCGTTGTGGACCTGATCCAGCATAGCGGCGACCTCGGCCTCGATATTATCCAGGGAGACGAACTTCTTCTCGCGGGTCACGCGGCTGACCAGGACGCAGGAGTTGTTGGCGATATCGCGGGGACCGATCTCCAGACGGACGGGCACACCCTTCATCTCGTACTGGCTGAACTTCCAACCGGCGGAGTTGTCGGAGTCGTCCAGCTTGACGCGCAGACCGGCGGCGATCAGGCGGTTCTTGAGGGTGTTGGCGTTCTCCAAAACCCCCTCCTTGTGCTGGGCGGCGGGGATGATGACCACCTGGATGGGGGCGATACGGGGAGGCAGGATCAGACCGCTGTCGTCACCGTGGGCCATGATGATGGCACCGATCATACGGGTGGATACGCCCCAAGAGGTCTGATGGGGATGACGGACCTTGTTCTCGCGGTCGGTGAAGGTGATGTCAAATGCCTCGGCAAAGCCGGTGCCGAAGTAGTGGGAGGTACCGCCCTGGAGGGCAACGCCGTTGTGCATCATGGGCTCGATGGTGTAGGTCTCCACGGCACCCGCGAACTTCTCCTTCTCGGTCTTCTGACCCGTGATGGCGGGGATAGCCAGGGAGTCGCGGTAGAAGTCCTCGTAGACCTTCAGCATCTGGATGGTCTCGGCGCGGGCCTCGTCCTCGGTCTCGTGCATGGTGTGACCCTCCTGCCAGAGGAACTCGGAGGTACGCAGGAAGGGACGGGTGGTCTTCTCCCAACGGACCACGTTGCACCACTGGTTGTACAGCTTGGGCAGGTCGCGGTAGGAGTGGATGATGTCCTTATAGTGCTCGCAGAACAGGGTCTCGGAGGTGGGACGGACGATGAGACGCTCGGCCAGGGTATTCTGACCGCCGATGGTGACCACGGCGCACTCGGGCGCGAAGCCCTCAACGTGGTCCTTCTCCTTCTGGAGCAGGCTCTCGGGAATGAACATGGGCATACAAACGTTCTCGTGGCCCAGCGCCTTGAAGCGGGCATCCAGGTCCTTCTGAATGTTTTCCCAAATGGCGTAGCCGTAGGGACGGATGACCATGCATCCCTTCACGCCGGAGTAATCGGCCAGCTCGGCCTTCTTGACCACGTCGGTGTACCATTGGGTAAAGTCCACGTCCATGGAAGTGATTTGTTCGACAAGTTTATCCTTTGCCATATTGTAAAACCTTCTTTCTCGGTGTGATAATCATATAGATATTTTATTATAACTCATGGCGGGGATTTTGTCAAGGGGGGCAGGGGATTTTTTGGAAAAAACACGGCACCCCAAAAAGGATGCCGTGTCAAATATCAAAGGAATTAACGAATGGTAATGGTCTCGGTCAACCGAATATCCGCCGAGGACGCGCCCACCATGATCTTGAAGTCACCGGGCTCGACCACCCACTTCCAGTCGCGGTTCAGGAGCTTGAAGTCGTCAAAGCCCAGGATGAAGGTGATCTCGCGGGACTCGCCTGCCTCCAGGCTGATGCGCTTGAACTTGCGCAGGAGCTTTTCGGGGGTGACGATGGAGGATTCGGGATCGTTGACGTAGAGCTGGGCAACCTCATCACCGGCTACGTCGCCCACGTTCTTGACCGTGAAGGTCACCTCCTGGCGGTAATCGCCCAGGGGCTTGATGGCCAGGTCGCTGTACTCGAACTTGGTGTAGGACAGACCGTGACCGAAGGGGTACTTGGGATCGGTGGGACCCTCGTAGTACTGGCAGGAGCCGCCGGGGAGACGGGTGTAGTAGCAGGGAACCATGCCCTCATGATGGGGGTAGGATACGGTCAGACGGCCCGCAGGGTTGATATCGCCCGCCAGAGCCTTGACGATGGCCTTGGCACCGAACTCACCGCCGAAGCCGGCCACCACCATGGCCTTACAAACGGGAGCCTCCTCCGAGAGGTCAACGGCCTTACCGTTCTCGAGAACCAGGACCACGGGGGTGCCCGTCTCGGCTACCTTGAGGATCAGCTCACGCTGACGGCCTGCCAGTACCAGCTTGGAGCGGTCGTGACCCTCGCCGCTGGTGATGGTGTTGTCACCGCAGACCAGGATGGCCAGCTCGGCCTCCTTGGCGATGGCGACTGCATCCTCGATCATATCGTCGATGTCCGCCTCCAGAACCTGGGTCAGGTGGGGCTGACCGTCCACGTACAGGACGCTCTGGCCCTTGGTGTGGGAGATGGCGCAACCGTCGCACTGGCGGATCTCGGCCTCGGGATAACGCTCCTTCAGCTCATCGTACACCGACTTGATGGTGTAGCCGCGGGGCTTGGAGGAGTAGCCGCCGATCTTTTGAGAAGCGGAGGAAGGACCGATGACGGCGATCTTCTTGTAGCCGTCCTTGAGGGGCAGGATGCCGTCGTTGGTCAGAAGCACCATAGCCTCCTCGGCGGCCTTCAGGGAGACGGCGGCGTGCTTGTCGCAACGCATGACCGACTTGTAGGTATCGGGGTCCACGTAGGGATTCTCAAAGAGACCCAGCTCGAACTTCATCTTCAGGATACGGAGCACCGAATCGTCGATGCCCGACTCGGACAGCTTGCCCTCCAGCACCAGTCCGCGGACCATGGATGCCCAGTGGCGGGCATCGAAGTCACAGCAGCCCTGCATATCCAGGCCGCCCGACAGGCAGCGGCGGACGCACTCCTCGGCGGTGGTGGCGACGTGGTGATGGTTGCGCAGACGGCCTACACCGCCCCAGTCAGCACGGGAAATACCCCGCATACCCCAACGCTCCTTGAGGACTTCCTTCATATAGTAGGGGCTCTCGGTGACCACCTCGCCGTCGATGCTGTTGTAGCAGGACATGACGTTGTAGGCACCGCCGCGGGTAATGCCCGCCTCGAATACGGGCAGGTAGACGGTCTCCACCTCGCGGCGGCCGACGCGGGCGGGGGCGCAGTTGATACCGCCCTCGGGAATACCGTAGACGCAGTAGTGCTTGGGTTCACAGATGATGGCATCACCGCGGGAGATGTCGCCCTTCTGCTCACCCGAAATGATGGCCGCGGCCATCTCGGAGGACAGGTAGGTATCCTCACCGAAGGTCTCTTCGGTACGGCCCCAGCGGGGATCGCGGGCCACGTCCAGGTTGGGGGCCAGGATCTCGTGGTGGCCCAGGGCGCGGGTCTCGGTGGCGATGCCGTCACCGATGGCGTTGATCAACTCAGGGTCGAAGGTCTGGGACAGGGTCAGAGGAACCGGGAAGATGGAGCAACCGGCGAACTCCAGACCGTGGAGGGCCTCACCCGTGAAAATGGCGGGGATACCCAGGCGGGTCTTCTCCACCAGGATCTTCTGCAGGCGGTTCTTGATGTGGGGAACCGAGTAGATATCGTGGATGTAGCCGATACCCTCGGTCTTCACGTATTCCGTATACTTGTCCTCGATGAAGGTGTCATCGGGCTCGACGGTGCAGGAATACACCCGATTGCTTTCCTCGTGGAATTCCGAGCCGCGGATGATGTTGATCTGGGCGATCTTCTCCTCCAGGGTCATTCTGGCCAGCAGGTCGCGGGCACGCTCCTCGGGGGTCAGAGCGGGATTCTTGTATGCTTCCATAAGAGTGATCTCCTTTGGTTGTAAATTTTTGTATAAAAATTATACCATGGTTTTTCCTGCTTGTCAAGCAATATTGCGAAATTGTCCGATAATATTGCAAAAAATATCCTCCTCCGCAGATGGGCAAAAGAACAAAATTTTCCCGACAAAATTCACAAATTTCCTGTCCAAACCCTCTTGCTATTCCTTCGCATATATGGTATAATAATATATTATGATTACTATGGGGGACTGTTCCCCTGCCGAAAGGAAGCCCCGCGACATGAAACTGATCCTGGCATCCGCCTCTCCCCGCAGGCGGGAGATCCTGACCACCCTGGGGGTGGATTTCACCGTCCGTACCGCTGACGCGGACGAGACCTGTTTTCTGACCGATCCCGGGGAGCGCGTGGAGGCCATTTCCCTGAAGAAGTGCCTGGCCGTGCGGGATCTGTTGGAGTCCGAGGGGGCTTTGGATCCCGAGACCGTCATCCTGGCCTCGGATACCCTGGTGACCCTGGATGGGCAGTTTTTGGGCAAGCCCGCAGACGAGGCGGATATCTACCGCATGATAGCCCTGTTGCAGGGACGCACCCACACCGTGGCCAGCGGATTGGCCATCTGGAAGGACGGTCGGACGGTCACATCCCACGAGCTGACGGGGGTGACCTTTGCCCCCATGGATGAGGCCGAGATCTGGGCCTACGCGCAGACGGGGGAGTCCTTCGGTAAGGCGGGCGCCTACGCCATTCAGGGCTACGCATCCCGTTACATCACGGGCATTGAGGGAGACTACTTCAACGTGGTCGGCCTCCCCGTCAGACGGCTGTACGAGACCCTCCGCGAGGGCTTCGGCATAATTTTGTAAGTTTCGATAGCAGTACCGCGCGCCTCGGCGCATCAACAGGAAAGGAGGGGCATCATGGCCCGTATGGTTGGACTTGACATGGGAACCACATATACCCGCATCTGGACCCAGGACGGCGGGGTCGTTTTGCGCTGTCCCTCGGCGGCGGCTATTGACGGCCAGACCCGCAAGCTGGTGGCCCTGGGCGCGGAAGCACGCAAGATGCTGGGCAAGACCCCCCAGGATATCCTGGCCTCCTGCCCCATCAAGGAGGGCATGGTCTCGGAATTCGACGTGGCGGCCCGTATGGTCCGCGCCATGTTCCTCAATAAGAAGATCTGCACCACCTTCAACCGCCCGGCGGTTCTCCTGGCTACCCCCTACCGCATCGACCAGGTGCTGCAGTTGGCCGCCGAGAATACCGTCATTGAGGCGGGGGCGCGGGCGGTAGCCCAAATTCCCGCCATCTTCGCCGCCGCCGCGGGCGCGGGCTTGCGGGTGGCCTCCCCACGCGGGTGCATGATCCTGGACATTGGCGGAGGCCTTTCGGAGGTCGCCGTCATCAGCCTGGGCGGCATCATCGCAGGCCGCTCCCTCAAGGTCGCGGGCGAGCGATTCGACGCGGCCATCATGAATTACTTAAAGCAAAAGCGTAACCTGGTGGTGGGAATCGCCACCGCCGAGGAGCTGCGGGTCCGCATCGGAGTCTGCATCCCCAGCCTGGACCGAGGCAGTATGACGGTCTACGGGCGGAACGCCCGCACGGGACTGGCCTCCCGCCAGGAGGTCTTTTCCTCCGAGATCTGCGAGGCCATCACCCCCGCCATCGTGGCCATCGCCCGCACCGCCACCAGCCTTCTGGAGGAGGTGCCCCCCGAGATCGCCACCGACATCTACAATTTCGGCATCATGCTGACCGGCGGATGCGCCCTGCTTCCGGGCATTGCCGATGCCCTGGCCCGTGAGACCGGCCTCCGCATCACCGTAGCCCCTCAGCCCCGCGACTCGGTCATCCACGGCCTGGGCCGTATCCTCCGCCAGCCGACCCTGTGGGGAACCCCCATCGAGTATCGCTTAAAGTAAAAACCATATGCCCGCAGGGCATATATCATGCGCCCCCTCCGCAAAAACCTTTCTCCAAGGAGTTCATCATGGACAACCCCTACTACACCACCCCCGATGCCCCCGAGGCATCTGAAGCCCTCGCCCCCGTTACGGCCGAGCCCTCCGAGGTGCGCCGTCACTTCTCCAAGCTGGGCCTGGCCTACCTGACCATGACCGTGGCCTTCATGGCGGCGGCTTACGCGGTCCAGTTTGCCCTGCTGTTCTTTTGTCCCGATCTGTTGAACGCCTGGTGGATGCGCTGGGCGGTGTCCCTGATCCCCCTGTACGGGGTGGGTCTGCCCGTGCTGTGGCTCATGCTGCGAAAGATCCCCGCGGGACCCCACAATCCCGATTGTACCGAGAAGGGGCTGATCTGCGATAAGCCCGCCTTTAGCTGGAAGCACTGGTTCATCCTGCTGATCATCGCCTTCGGCTGTGTGACGGCGGGAAGCATCCTGGGCAACATCATCATGGCGGTCATGTCGGCCGTCATGCAGTACGATTACGCCTTCGCCCTCAACAGCATGGTCTACGATACCCCCATCTGGTTCACCTTCATCTGCACCTGCGTCTGCGCCCCCCTGGGGGAGGAGCTGTTGTTCCGCAAGCTTCTCATTGACCGCACCCGCCGCTTTGGTGACTGGACCGCCATCCTGCTCTCGGGGCTTTTGTTCGGCCTGTTCCACGGCAACCTGTTCCAGTTCTTCTACGCCGCCCTGGTGGGTATGCTTCTGGCCTACGTCTACACGCGGTCGGGGAATATCCGATGGTGCGTGGCGATGCACGCCGCCATCAACTTCATGGGGAGCATCGTCATCCCCGCCCTGGGTAAGCTGATCACCCCCTACCTGTCGGCGGAGGAGCTTACTCCCGAGGTGATGATGGACCCCTCCTTCCTGCTGGCCATGATGGTGAGCCTGCTCCTGTCGGCCTGGCAGTACGGGATGCTCATCGCGGGCATCACCCTGTTCTGCATTTACTTCAAACGCCGTAAGCTGTCCCGCGGTATCGCCCTCCCCGAGGGGAGCCGTGCCTCGGCCCTGGCCCTGGTCAACCCCGGTATGATCGCCTGTTTGGTCATCATGTTGTTGTTGCTGGCGGTCAATCTCATTCCCGTCTGATCAGGATCCGAAATCCCATCCCCAAGAATCCCCGAAAGGAGCCACCGCCATGAACACCCCCGTCCGCAATCCGCATATATCCCGCCTGTGGGGGCTGGGGGTGGCTTTTTTGCTGGTCTGCGCGCTCTATATTGTCCGCCTGGCGGCCCTGGAGCTGACCCCCGAGAACATCGGCGGCCACAAGCAGGACGGCACCACCAGCCGTACCGTCATCGTCCAGGCGGTCCGCGGGCAGATCTACGACCGCAACGGCGTGCCGCTGGTGGTCAACGATTACACCTACCATCTGACCATGGACTATTCGGTGCTCCCCTCGGATCAGAACGAACGCAACCGCGCCATCCTGCAAGCCCTGTATATGCTGGAGGAGTGCGGCCAGGTGGGTCAGTTCTGCACCTACGATTTCCCCTTTGAGGGCTACTACCCCGACTACACCTACCGTTCGGTGGCCTCGGATCCCGTTTCCAACACATACGGTACGGTCACCGAGGTGATCCGCACCAACGGTCTGCGCAGAGAGGCCATCCTGCGGATCAAGAGCGACCGCCACATGAACACCGCCGAGGCTACAGACCTCTACGAGTCGGCTCCCCTGGAGCACATCACGGCCGAACGTCTGACCGACTATTTCGTGGAGGAATACGAGCTGGATGCCACCGACAGCCACGGCACCCCCCTGTTCTCCGACGCGGACATCGACCGCCTCATCCGAGTCCTGTGGGGCATGGAGGCGGTGGGGTTCTCCCGCGTCAACGATTACGTCATGGCCCGAAACGTGACCATGGAGACCATCACCTGCGAAAAAGAGCTGGGCATCCCCGGCATCGGCTTTACAACCGACGTGACCCGTGTGTATTGCTATCCCGGCATCGCCTCCCATATCCTGGGTCAGACGGGTCCCATCTACGCCGAGGAGTGGGCCTACTACAAGGACCTGGGCTACTCCATGAACGCCATCGTGGGTAAATCCGGCTGTGAGGCTGCCTTTGAGAAGTATCTCCACGGACAGGACGGTGTCAAGGTCATCGTGGAGGACGAGGACGGCCACATCGTGGAGGAGTACATGAAGACCCCCGCCGTGGCGGGACAGGACGTGTACCTGACCATCGACATCAACCTTCAGATCGCCGCCGAGGAGGCCCTGGCCGAGAACATCGCCTACATCCGTGCCACATTTGAGCGCGAGGACTGCGAAAAGGGAGCCATCGTAGCCATGGATCCCCGCAACGGCGAGGTGCTGGCTATTGCCTCCTATCCTACCTACGATCTGACCACCTTCAATCAGGATTACAATGACCTGGCGGCCAACTCCGCCCAGCCCCTCTTGAATCGGGCCTTGAGCGGTCTGTACGCCCCCGGCTCCACCTTCAAGCCGGGCATGGTGGCCGCCGCCCTGATGGAGGGTGTGGTCACCGCCTCCACCACCCTGGAGTGCGCGGGCACCTACACCTACTACAAGAGCTACCAGCCCGATTGTTGGATCCACAACAGTAGCAGTAGCACCATACGCCAGCACGGCTGGATCAACGCCGCCGAGGCCCTGCGGGTCTCCTGCAACTGCTATTTCTACGAGGTGGGACGGCTTTTGGGTATTCAGAACATGAACCTCTACAGCCGCCTGTTCGGCCTGGGGGAGTCCACGGGCATTGAACTGGGCGAGCAGAAGGGCTCCCTGGCGGGTCCCGACCACCGCGCGGACCTCCACGGGCTGGAGTGGCAACCCACCGACACCATCGCCGCCGCCATCGGCCAGTCGGACAACGCCTTTACTCCCCTGCAGTTGGGTGTTTACCTGTCCACCCTGGTCAACGGCGGGGACCGCTACGCCGCCCACTTGCTCTATCGGGTGCGGGATTTCACCACCCATCGGGACGTGGTGACCTCCGCGACCCAGTTGGTCAGCTCCTTCACCCTCCCCGATGCCCATCGTCTGACCATTATCGAGGGCATGGAGCAGATGGTGGCCACCTCAAGCTCGGTGAGTCGCTATATGCGAAACGTCCCCGTGACCGTAGCGGGCAAGACGGGTACCGCCCAGACGGGCTCGACCTCCACCGAAAACGGTCTGTTCGTCTGCTGTGCCCCCTCCCGCAACCCCGAGATCGTGGTGGTCTCGGTCATCGAGCGGGCAGGCGGCGGCTCCTACTCCGCCATGTCGGCTGGGGCGGTACTGGAGGCGTACTATAAGAACAAATGAGACGGGAGTTTACATTCCCTTCATAAAAATGCGTATCATATAGGAAAGGACATCCCATGGAACAAAAACGCTTTTCCAAGCTGGACGACGGCTTCACCTGCGTCCATTGCGGCCGCGAGGTCAAGCCCCTGGGCTACTCTTCCCGCAATCATTGCCCCTTCTGCCTGTGGTCCCGTCACGTGGACATCAACCCGGGTGACCGCGCCAACCCCTGCGGCGGCGACTTGGAGCCCATCTCCGCAGAGCCCGATCCCAAAAAGGGTTACATCATCATCTCCAAGTGCCAAAAATGCGGCGAGATCCGCCGTTGCCGCGCCGCCCACGAGGCCAAGGTACAGCCCGATGACCTTATGCTCATCATTCAGTTGACCGCAAGAGGGAAGGCTGAGAGGCCGAAAAGATAAGGGGGCACTGGGCAGAGCCTTGATTCCCCCAATACAAAAAAAGGACACAAAACCATGAAATCATTACTTCAAACCAAAGGTAAGCTCCTGGGCGTGGATTTTGGCGACAAACGCACGGGACTGGCCATATCCAACGATATGCGGACCCTGGCATCGGGCATCACCCAGATTTCGGTGGGGGGGATGCAAAAGACCGCCGCCGCGGTGGCCGAGGCCGCCCGTGAGCGGGGCGTGGTCGGTGTGGTGGTGGGGCTTCCCGTCAACATGGACGGCTCCCACGGCCCCCGCGCCCAGCACGCCGAGAAGTTTGCGGGGCTCCTGACTGAGCGGCTTTCTGAGCTGGGGGTGGAGATCCCCGTGGTGATGCAGGACGAGCGCATGACCACCATGGCCGCCTCTCGCTACCTCAACGAGACTGACACCCGCGGTTCCAAGCGCAAAGGGGTCATCGATACCCTCTCGGCCGAGATCATCCTGCAAAACGCCCTGGATAAGCTCCGCTTCATGAAGGAGCGGGAGCAGACCGAACAAAATCAATCTACATCCACGGAGGAACAAGCATGAGCGAGCACAGAAGGGAATCGCTTCCCATCCGCATCATCAAGATCATTGTTAAGGCCATCGGCTACACCCTGGTGTTCGGTACCACCATCTTCTTTTTGTGGCGGGCTTTTATCTCCACCAATATTCCCGACGAAGTAGACGGCCTGTCCCCCAACCCCGCGCTCCATGCCGCTTGGCAGGCCGCCCGCGACGGGGGTGAGGAGCTGACCTACTTCACCCAGGAGCAGAACGAGACCACCACCGCCGAGCATAACTACAGCTACTTTACCGCCAAGGAGGTCTCCTTTATCGAGTCCGCCAACCAGATCCAGGTGCTGTTCCGCTACAATAACGCCACCATCCGCAGTCTGGCCGAGGACTACGACCTCCCCGCCATTCCCGACCGTGAGGCAGAGCTCTATGACGTGACCCTCTACGTGGCCTACGATCTGACCCCCAACGATCTGACCGATAACGACGGCAATGACCCCGAGAGCGTTAAGTTCGTCCGCTATTTCCCCTCCTCCACCGAGTCGGCCTCCACCCTCATGTACAACTACCGCCGTCTGACCTTTGACGGCGTGGATATGACGGTCACCGACAACCCCGTCCTGGCGGTCTACGTGGACGTGTACTACGTGGAGGACATCGACTATGAGAAGGACTCCTACGGTACCCTCTGCATCTACGATTACATCACCGAAAAGCAGTATTACAATTTCAGTAAGTCCGAGATCAAGGCATTGGAGAGTTACGTGGCTCCTTGAACCGCGCCGTTATATACGAAAACTGCCCCTTACGCCGAGGGGCAGTTTTGACTTTATTGAAAATCGTTATTCCATCCCCCATTCGAGGACTTGGCAGAGTCCTCGGTGTGGGTGAAATAGTCGTATTCACCGTTGCCGCCGTAGCCGTCCACAATGGGATTCTCGTAGACGGGATGGTTGCGGGACAGCACGAACAGGACAATGGGCACCGCTACGCTGACAAATACCGAGAGCACCGTCAGTCCCACCGCGCTGTCGGGGGAAAACAGCTTGTAGATCTTGTACAGCACGATGTAGTAGTACACCATAAACACGATCTCCAGGGCGTACAGGGGGATCATGAGCAGAAAGACCCAACTCAGTGCCTCGGGGCGGACGGCCTCTGCCGCGTTGATGGAGGGGGCGGTATAGAAGTCCTCCGAGACACCCTGCGTCATGATGACGATAAAGGCCACGAAGAACAGCGCTAAGAACACGATAAACGCGATGGTCCAGATCAACAGCTTGCGGCGGTAATGCTTGTCACGGCCCTCGTTGCGGGTGGCCTGATGGTCAGCCACGGCACCCAGCGCGTAGTAGTTGCAGAGGGGCACCCAAGCGGTCCAGGCGTGGGGGAGCCCCGTAGCCCGCATCATGCGGTAGGTACCCAGGGCCTGGCCTACGTAGATCAGGGCGTACACACCGAAAATAATCAAGAAAAAAGAAGGCGAAAAGGAAAAAAGAGAAAATGGTTCCCATAGAAATTTACCTCCGTATGTAGTGTAATTGGAAATCAACAGCAGATCCACAGCCCCACCAGAGCCGCGGTCAGAGCGGGGACTGCCACCGTCGCGCCGTACTTGACGAAGCGGACGAAGGAGAAGGGAACCCCGTGGTCGTGGAGCTGACCCGTCCACATGATGCCCGCCAGGGCACTCGTGGGGGTGAAGAAGGCACCGAGATTGGAGCCGATCACCGCCGCGTACAGACCCGCCGTGGTGAGAGCCCCCGCCTCCATACTGCTGATGACCGAGCTGTACAGCACGCTCATGGGGATGTTGTTGACCACGTTGGCGGCGAAGAAGGAGCTGACACCGAAGGAGGCCACGGTCCCGCCCACCGTCTCGGGGGTGGAGAGGAAGCCGCCCAGGGCGTTGGTGATGCCGTACTTATCCAGGGCCAGCACCAGGATGAACATGGAAATGACGAAGGGAGCCAGGTCCCAGGGGGCGCGGATGATGCATCGGGCAATGAGGAAGATACCCCGTCGGCGGAAAAAGCTGATGGCCATGGTGAAGACCAGCAAGCTCACAAAGAACAGGCAGGTAATCAGCCACATGGGGAGGTTGATGAACGAGGATACCGACAGAAGCAGGATGCAACCGCCCAGATGGACCAGTCCCACCACCTCGGTGGGGAGATCTACGCGGGGCGCGGGGGAATCCTCGGGGTTGAGGGGATCCTTCAGCTTCTTGCGGAACAATAAGTAGAGCACGCCCAGGGAGACCAGGCCCGCCAGGACGGTGGGCAGGATCATGCGGGCGGTGTAGGCGGGGAAGGAAACCCCCGTGCCGCTCATGAGGTAGATGTTGGTGGGGTTGCCGATGATGAGGGCCATGCTCCAGGTGTTGGCCGCCACGAACTCGGACACCAGGTAGGGCAGGGGATCAATGCGGGCACTCTTGGCGAAATGGCAGATGAAGGGGGTGAAGGTCAGCACGATGATGTCGTTGGAGGTGAATACCGTCAGCACCGACACCAGGGCGTAGAGCAGGAAGAACAGGGTGATCTGGCTCCCCTTGGCCCGCGCCAGCACCTTGTGGGCCAGCAGGCGGAAGAATCCGATCTCGTCCAGGTAGACCGACATCATGGTCATGGAGAAGAACAGAAGCAGGATCTTGATGGGGTTCACGTCTCCCGCGGCGGTCAGCCCCGAGGCGATTTCGGAGGGGGTAATGTAGCCTCCGATCATCAGCGCGACCGCACCCAAGAGGGGTGCCAGCCAGAAGATGCTGATCTTTTTTCCGCCGATCATCACCGAGGGCTTGGCGAACACCAGGGCGATCAGGGCGGCGCAGGTAATCAAAAAGAGAATGAGAACGGCGATGGTGGGGGACATGGGGGGACCTACCTTTCGTGATGCCGATTTTGATATGCTTTCGTCTTGTGGCACAAACGGGAATATTGTAGCACAGGCCGGGAAAAATGTCAAGCGGGTACAAGAAAAAAGGGGCTTTTTGAGAAAAATACTTGACAAATCTGTCGGGTTGTGGCATAATATAGACGGTCTCTTGACCCTTAGGGGTTACCTGTTCTGCGCTCGCAGAACAACGGTGGCGGCCTGCTTCCTCTGAAACGGTTGTAATCTGAACAATAACAAAAAGAAATAACCGCCTACAACCTCGCACGTTAAGACGGTTATTTTTAACTTGTAAGGGTAGCAAGCCGTCAATGGTAGCCCCTTCGTATTTATTATACCGCAAAGCGTTGGATTTGTCAACCCCTTTGCGGCATTTTCTTTTCATGCAGATTTTCTCAAAAAATTTTCCAAAAATGCTAACCGTTCCGAAAAACCTTCACTATATAGGCAGATGCATCTGAAACGTAAATACCCCATCAGGAGGAACCCATGACCGACGAACAGCTGAACCAAACCATCACAGAGGTCTCCAAGACCATCTTCAACTACTGTATGGCCAAGACCCCCACCCGCGAGGAGGCGGAGGATCTGTCCCAGGATATCCTGTACGAGCTGGTGAAGTCTTCTAAGAATATCCGCGACGACAACGCCTTTTACGGCTTTATGTGGGCGGTGGCGGACAACGTCTATAAGCAGTGGTGCCGTAAGCGGGCCCGCAGACCGTACAGCGAGCTGACCGATGACATCCCCGCCGAGGAGGAGCCCCGCCCCTCGGAAGATGACGCAGACCACGATGTCTACCGTCTGCGCCGTGAGCTTGCCCTGCTTTCGGAGCGGCATCGCCGCGCCACGGTCCTGCATTATATCCACCGCAAGTCCTGCGCGGAGATTGCCGAGCAGTACCCCCGCGTGCGCGCCATGGCCGAGCGCTTCGTGGCCGATACCCTGAAGCCCACCCTGGATCAGCTTCATACCACCCTCGTTACCGTTATGAGGGAGCACACCCCCAAGCACCTGCAGGACCAGGTCGAGCTCATCGCGCACATGGAAAAGCACACCAGCGCGGTCTCACTCCCCGCCCTCAGCTTGATCGAGGAAGGAAAGCTCATCCCCAACTGGCACCCCGGAGAGATGCCCACCACCTATATCATTCTGAACGCATAACCCATATCCCATAACAAACAGCCCGCCGGGAACCATCCCGACGGGCTGTCATGTCTTATTCAAGGTTCTTGAAGATTCTTAAGGAACTTCTTGCAAGAAGTTCCTTAAGCGGGTCCAGGGCAGAGCCCTGGCGGGGGTCAGGGGCAGAGCCCCACGCTCTCCCTCACTCTCTGACCGCCATCTTCCGCGCGATGCGGATCATGTCCATCAGGGTGCCCAGCATGGGCTCAAACTTGACACCGTAGGTGTGGTTGGCATCACCGCGGGTGTTCTCCATGCAGAGCAGGGTGTAGTCGGCGGCAATCTTGGCGGCGGTGTAGGCATCCAGACCCTTCAGGAGCGCGCCCACAAAGGCCGAAGCGTACACGTCGCCCGTGCCGTGGCAGTTCTCGCTGAGACGGCGGTGGCGGTAGTAGGACACCACGCCCGACTCCGAGATCATTACGCCAGTCTCGGAGGGGTGGAAGCCCACGCCCGTGAGGATGATGTTCTTGGCACCCAGCTTGTGCAGAGCGGTCAGAAGATCGTTGACGTAGACCTCGTCGTAGACCTCGCGGTACTCCATGCCCGTGAGGAAGCAGGCCTCGGTGACGTTGGGCAGGAGATAGTCGGCGGTGGCGCAAAGGGTCTTCATGGCCTCCACGTACTCCATGTCAAAGGCGGGGTAGAGCTTACCGTGGTCCGCCATGGCGGGATCCACGATGCGCAGCCCCTCGGGGGTCAGGGAGCTGTTCATGATGGCCTTGACGTAGTCGATCTGGCGGGTGGAGCCCAGGTAGCCGGTGTAGACCGCCTCAAAGCGCAGACCCTCCTTGTTCCAGTGGGTGTTGATGGCGGGCATATCGTCGGTCAGATCGCGGAAGGTGAAGCCGGTAAAGCCCGCCGTGTGGGTGGACAGCACCGCCGAGGGAAGAATGGCGGTCTCGTGTCCGCAGACGGACAGAATGGGCAGAGCCACGGTCAGAGAGCACTGACCCACGCAGGAAATGTCTTGGATGGTGAGGATTCTTTTGTATGCCATAACGGCCTCCTTATATAGGCTCCCCGTCAAAGTGGGAGCAGAGTGTGTTCAGGACGTCTCCGATGCGGTCGGTTTGTGTCTCGTCCACAATGATGTCGGCATAGGCCTCGTACAGAGCGCAACGCTCTTCGTAGAGGTCGCGGAGGGTGTAGCCCTCGGGCATGACCACTCCGCGGTGGGTGAAGTTGCCCAGGCGTTTCTCCACCGTCTCGAAGGACAGGCGGAGGTAGACCACGGTGCCCACCGATTTGAAGTGCTCCATGGCGGCCTTGCTGTAGACCGCGCTCCCGCCCGTGGCGATCACCGAGGGGGTAGCATCCCGCCCCAGGGTCAGGTTGACCCGCTCCTCGATGGCAAGGAAGCCCGCCTGCCCCTCCTCGCGGATGATGCGGTGGAGACGGCGGCCCTCGGTCTCCTGTATGACCAGGTCGGAGTCCACGAAGCGGTAGCCCAGAGTCTTGGCGGCCAGTACCCCCACGGTGCTTTTCCCGCAGGCGGGCATACCGATGAGGATGACGTGCTTCTTTTGGTTGGGCTGACGGTTCATGGCTGGGCCTCCCGAGGATGATTTATCACTTTGCATTATACTACTTTTTGGGATGGTTGTCAAGGAATAGATGGTACAAAATTTATAGGGGTGTGGGTGGGGGATTTCGTGGAAAATCGTTGAAAAACATTGATTTTTTTCGCCAAATATGGTAAAATAGGGCTACCACCCCCTGTGGTAGCCCCGATTTGGGATCAAAGTCAATTATGCCTGCTCTGCTGTCATGTCCCGAACGGCGAAGGGACGATAGGAGTCCAAAAGCTTCTGATATAAAGGATCATCCTCATAACGCGGGAAGCGGAAGCACTCGTCATTCTGCAACCGCTCCAACAGCCACCATACTTCGTTGCATTTACTGCCGTTCCACGTGGTGGTCATGTCGAAGGTGTGCCCACGGAGTAACGGAGAGGTGTGGGTGACAACGCTGAAGTTGCAGTCATCCGAGGCTTTCGCGTGTCGAAATGCGTTCGTCAGAGCCTCGATGGCGCGGATGGTCTGCTGTTCTTCGCTATACAGGCGAAAGAGCGCAAGATAGATCTCTAACATGGAGCTGTAACAGATTCCGTGGTCGAAATCCGGGTAGATGGCATCCGCCATGGTGCAAGCATTCTCCAAAATTTGGATGCGGTCAGCCGTGGTCAAGGCGGTTCTGTCAACGGCGATGCAGCAGATCAGCCATAGCATACGCTCGGTGGCTCCCTCGATGAATGTGGCCATGGCATGAAAATCCCGCTCGTCATCCCGGGGATAGATCATGCAGGCGGCAAATTCACGGCAAGCCTGCATATCCGGGAGCATCTGTACGCAGTCCATGGCCTGCCTGTAGTTGCCGCATTGACTGTACAGCTCCGAGAGATGCACAATAGCATCGGCACGGTACAGATCCTCGGTGCAGGTTTGGATGATGTACCGACAAAGACGCTCAATCTCGTTTTTGTTGGTCTGAATGTCTTCGGTATCGAAAAGGGAGTTGACGTATCGCAGGATGATGCGAACATCGAAGGGAAATTCGCGATAAGCCTCCCATGCCAGTTGACCGCCCGATTCATGGTCTCCCATGTGGCGGAAGTGGTCCAAACGGGTGAGGGTCTCTTGGATTTTCATTTCGCTTTTCTCCTGGTCCCGTCCCATGAGTATGTCCAGAGACACGTCAAAAAATTCGGCCAGGGGGATGAGGGTGGTAATGTCGGGATAGGCTTCTCCGCGCTCCCACTTGGAGACGGATTGGGGGGCAATATTCAGATGCTCAGCCAGCTTTTCCTGGGACATCCCGCGTTTGGTGCGTAGGTCTTTGATAATTTTTCCAATAGTCAGGTTCATAGTATCCTCCGAAAAAGGGAATCAGGTTGCGCATCCTGTGAGTATAGTATAACCCAACTGTTCGGAAATGTCAATAACCGTTGAGGCGACTCGTCTCAACCGACGGGCGAATACTCGTGGTTTGGTTGATAGGCTGAAAACAAATCGGGGCCATTCTACGGAATGAACCCGATTCATAATTTTTACTGCAGCCCCGGCATCTCCCGCACCATATTATCCAAAAGCTCCATCCGCCAAGCGATTCATTTTACGGAAGGCGGTTCTTGATTATTTGCCGATGGTTGCATTTATAATTTGGAAATTTGCACGAAATTTTACAGATCAAACTTACAAATGCGACAATCCCCCTTGCAAGGTTTCACTTCGGATCGTGGATCGATCATATTCCCAAAACGATTGGGAATCAATCAGGCAGGCCGCACCGAATATCCTGCCTGAAACACGATTTTCGGATGTCCTCTCGCGGCAACATTTTTCTCGGTTTTTCGCGAATAGATGTTGACAATAGCCTATAATTCGTGTATAATGTTTATGATAAACCAAAAAGATTGAAGGAAACAAGTCTATGAACCTAAGCAAAAAAGCCACAATGCTTATCATCATCGTCCTTGCTTTGATCACCGTTGCCGCCGTATGTGTGACAATGTGGGCCTTATTCCTTCGAAAGCCATCCGAGGATGATCCGCCCATCCTCACCCCTGATTACGCGCCGCAACAGAAGGAAGAAAATGCTGAGACTATCCCCAATGACACGGGTGACAAGATGGAACACCCCGAGGGCGGCGGTGCTGTCAGTTTGACCTACTCCAACCAGGTCACGATCGATCTGAGCGATAAAGCCGCGTCCCTCTATTTCGCAAATCCCGGCAGATCCCATCAAGATATGATTGTCCAAATTGCCATTCAGGACACCATCATCCTGCAGTCAGGCACGCTGACCCCGGGGCATCAGATCAAACTATTGAAATTATTGGATGGGGCCGAAAAGATGCTCCAACCCGGTGGCTACGAGGGCAAATTTATTGTTCTCTATTACGACCCGACCACCGGCGAAAAAGCCATAGTCAACACAGAGATTCCCGTCACAATCAACGTGGTGGGATGACGTGCGGGAATTTCACGCCCGCCCAAACGAAACACCGAAAGGAAAAACCCGTACATGAAGAAATTCTTATCGACACTTTTAGGATTCGTTCTTCTATTCTCTCTCACCGTACCGGCCATAGCGTCAGGCATCATCGGAAGCACCGAGGGAGACGTCACCGCAAGCTTTAACCCCGATATTGCCATCACCGGTGT
The DNA here is from genome assembly GCA_964427175.1 of uncultured Clostridium sp. Lineage (GTDB taxonomy): Bacteria > Bacillota > Clostridia > Oscillospirales > CAG-272 > CAMEON01. Next base: position 49,781 of record CAYRTP010000002.1, read on the forward strand.
CAGCGTTGTCGGCGATACCGTCACCTATGATGCCGCGACCAAAACCTATACGGTGATGATCCCGATCGGGGCAGAGCTTGTTTCATACACGAAGGTGATCGAGGGAGCGAATTTGACATACATTCCCGAAAGTGATGAGACCTATTTCATTAAGGAGGTCGTTGGTACCCAAGAAAACAGCAAACCGATCGGTGCCGATATCGACCAGGCTTACGATGAAGGAACCGGAACGCTTCGAATTGAAGGTGCGGTTTCCTCCGAGGATGCAAACACGTCTTCGAAATACGCCTTCTCCAATGACGGCGGCGAAACTTGGAGTGACCCTGTAACCATTGTAATCAAGCAGGCACACGCCATCACCGTAAACACCACCGCCAACGGAACCGTCACCGTTGGTGGTAACAAGACCTCCGCCGTGGAGGGCGAGACAGTCGAGTTGTTCGTCAACGCCGCCGAAGGCTACGCGCTGGATACTTTGACTGTCACCGACGCGCACGGCGCCGATGTGCCCGTCAGCGCAAACCACACCTTTACTATGCCCGCGTCCGACGTGACCGTCAGCGCGACCTTCAAGGTATCTGTCATCACCTACACGGTGACGATTAACCCTGTGGAAAACGGAACCGTCTCCGCCAACAAGAGCGGCACTCACGCAGGCGACAACGTGACCCTGACCATCAGCCCCGGCAATGGTTACAGACTGCATAGCCTGACGATTACCGATTCGTCCAACGGCAGCGTACCTTACACCGACAGCTACTCCTTCGTTATGCCTGCCTCCAACGTCACCATCACCGCCACCTTTCAGGCCGTATACGCCATTACAACAGAAATCAACGGAGACGGCACCATCCAAACGCCCGCTATCGCAGCAGAAGGAGAGTCCGTCACGGTAACTTTGAATCCGGCTGACGGCTATACACCCACGAATTTCAAGGTATTCAGCGGAGCGGAGCCTATTGCGCATAACCAGGTAAATGACACGACTTATTCTTTTAGAATGCCCAACAAAGCAGTTGTCATGTCTGTTGACTTTTTCCTTCCCGGCACCACGCTGGAAACCATCTACTATAAGGGATCTTGGACCAACGTTCTGTTCGAGTTCTTCAACTCCGCAGGCACCCAAACGGGAACGGCTACCGGCACCATGGCGGAAGCCGGTGTCTATGCGGTTACGGGAATTCCCGATTGGACCACCGTGATCATTTTCCGAAATACGGACAACGCGGAGGAGTTCATTCGCCAAACCATTCCGACCAATGATCAAAATATGTACGATGCCGTCAACTCCGCATGGTCCACCTATGCCCCCTCCCAACCGCCCGAGGACACCGTTTCCGCTGAAATCACCTGGGGCAGTATGAGCTTCACATACGATGATACCATTGCCGAAGGCGCAATCGCAGAAAACGGGTGGACCAACGACGGCTCTGATGGCGCAGCCACCATTACCGTGAAGAACACAGGCGACACCGGGATCACCGTCAGCGTTTCTTACATCCCTGAAGGCACCTACTCCGGAATTAACGGAACCTTCGACTCAGACTCCGCCGACCTGGAGACCGCGGTTTCCCAAACCTTCACCCTGACCCTGAGCGGCAAACCGAAAAAGGTGATTCCCGCAGGAACCAAAATCGGTCAGGTGACCATCACCATCACAGCGTCTCCCAATCAAGACAATGACCCCCAGCTAACCGGCATTACGACCCCTGAAGCCTTGGCGGAGGCTATCGCCGCAGGCGGGGATATTAAGTTGGGTGGGGATATGACTATCGAAACCCTCTCGATCTCAAATTCGGTAAATATTGATCTGGGCGGACACACCTTAACCACAGAATTAACCATAAAGAGCGGGGCAGCTCTGCACCTTTCAGGCGGCACCATCAGAGGAAGCAACACCACCGCTGTGCGGAACGATGGAGGAACCGTTCACATTGAAGACTGTATATTGATCGCACCCAGAAATGCGTTTTACCATACACAGGGTACTTCCACATTACAAAATTGCGAGATACATGGTTATGTAGAAGTTGCTTCCATTCAACAGACTGATGTAATAATGCTGAAACCGATCGTCTGGCGTTCCGGTACAGGTTCCACGGATTATACAGGAATGCACGTATATTGGCAAGCCTCTGTCCTCTGCGACTTCGACCCCGCAGGCCATACTAACGGCACCGTCACCCAAAATCTTACCGACGGCACCTGGACGGTCACCGCCGTCTCATAACCCAAAACGGTCAAGGCAGGATACTCCTGCCTTGACCGATGCTTTTCCCAAGAAAACGCGAAAGGAACGTCACCGCTTTGAAACCGGAAACACGAAAAAAGAATTTCATATTGCCCCTGGCGGCTGTGCTGTGCGTCTTGTCTCTGATCGGGATGATATTTGCGTTGACTCGGCAAGATACGCGGGCTGAAACGGGTGAATTCGTTCCGCCGCCCTTTGATCCCGGCGCGGTGGTTGGTACACCCACCGTTCCGGATGGCTTAGGTTGGCAGATGCTCGATGCCAAGGCCTATCAAGTCGGCATTTGCGGTAAGATCATTCCCCATGGCCATACCACTGATATATGGCTCTCGAATCCGCAAGGCAATTCTGTGTGGTTGAAGGTTCGCGTGTTAAACGAGAAAGGTAACCTCCTGGGCGAAACAGGCTTGATCAAGCCGGGCGAATATCTGCGATCCATCACACTGGACTCCGCCGCAAAGGCTGGGGAACCCATTGTATTGAAGATCATGGCCTATCAACCCGACACCTATTATTCCGAGGGGGCTGTATCGTTCCATACAACCATCGGCAAAAGCGGTCTTTAAGTATGCGAGGACTTTTTTTGAGGCTTTGCAGACCATTCAGCCGATCGCCGCTTCATAAAAAATACGGCACGAGCGGATTTATCTGAAACCATCTTTGATACGTACTTGTTTACCGGTATCGGATAAAGAAAGCCGGGGCAAGTTGCCCCGGCTATGCTTTACCCCGCCAGATTTCCCATTTCATTCAACATATTTTCAATAAAGATCCCATACCCGCAGGTCGGATCGTTGATCAGCACGTGGGTCACCGCCCCCACCAGCTTGCCGTTCTGGATGACGGGGGAGCCGCTCATGCCCTGGACGATGCCGCCGGTCTTTTCGATCAGCGCGGGGTCGGTCACCGAGATGGTGAAGCACTTGGAGCCCGTGGCGGCGGGATCCACCGAGGTGATCTCGATTTTGTACCGCCCTACCTTTCCGTTGTCCAGGGTGCAGAGAATGGTGGCCTCGCCCTCGCGGACCTCCCCGCGGGTGCCGATGGGGAGCCGGTCCACCGCCTCGGCGGGCAGGGAAGCGAAGATGCCGTAGACTCCGCACTCGGTGTTCCCCAGCAGGGAGCCCGTTTTGCCCGGGGCGAAATAGCCCTTGATGGCTCCGGGCGCGCCTACCTCGCCCTTGTCGATCCCGCTGACGGTCACGTCGGTCACTTGGCCTTTTTGCATGGGGATCAGCTCACCCGTGTCACCGTCGCAGATGCCGTGGCCCAGGCCCGCAAAGGCGTTACTGCCCGGGATGATGAAGGTCACCGTCCCGATGCCCGCCCCGCTGTCCCGCACCCACAGGCCGGTCTTGTAGCGGTTCTCCGAAGCCGAGTAAGCGGGGGTGACGGATAGGGTCAGCTCGGTGGCGCGGGGCTCGCCCTCCCGCTTGGAGGCGGTGATGGTGGCCCCGTGGGTCATGCGCTTGATGGTCAGGGTCACGGGCTTGCCTCCCGATTCCTCGACCGCCTTGGTCAAGGTGGCCGCCCCCACGGGAGCCTTGCCATTGACCGCCGTGATGACGTCCCTCAGCTTGATCCCCGCGTTTTTGGCGGGATTGACGTGGCGGGTACCGCCGCCCCCCGACGTAACGTCTACGTCACAGAATCCCACCACCAGAATCCCTTCTGTGTAGAATTTGACCCCAAAGGGCATACCGCCCACGTAGACCCGATCGGGCGTTTTCCCGCCGCCCGACTCTGCCTCGGGAGCGGCACCGACGGTGAGCGCACCTCCCGTAATCAGCAGAAGGACCGCCAGCAGGAGCGCCCATAGCTTGCTATATCTGTTCTTCATTTCCGAAATCCTCTTTGAAAGCTGTTTTGGTCCGGCCTAAGCCTGTGACTCGGGCCGCGGCGTAAGACTTGCCGTAGTTACTATGTGCCGAAACTGCCGCCGTCATGTGTAACAGATTCTGCGGGCTTGGGGAAAAAGAGTCAACGCGCGGATTGATTTCATTTTATAACAACAGTATGCGGCGACAAACCCGCCGTGATTCCTTGGTTTTTTGCCATTATTTGCATCAATTTATAAAAGTTTTTGGGATTCCAAAGGACTCTTTTTCAAAAAGTCCTTTGGCGGGTCCGGGGCGGTGCCCTGGCGCTCCCCCGCCCCCCGAAAGGAGTTGTCATGCCCCCTAAACTCATACCCGTTGAAGGTGCCGTCACCCCCGCTGAGGTTGCTCGGTTCGGCGAGATCGCCGACGAGGTGATCACCTCCCCCAAATACCGCCTGGCAGGGAAGTTAGCCTCGGTCGCCGATGACGGCTCACCCCATATCGGTACCCTGCGGGAAAAGCGGCTCCACGCCGCCATTAAGCTCTACCTCTGCCCCGACGAGACCTGCCACGAGCGTCCCGTGGCGGACCTGCTGGCCTCGGCCGACGGGGAAGCACCCGACAAAAAACGCCGTATGGTGGCGGATATCCTCACAGAAGGCCGCATTTTTGAGGTCCAGACAGGGGGATTCTTCCCGCTGAAGGAGAAAATTTCCTGGTATCTGACCCACACCCCCTGCCGCATCACCGTGGTCCACCCCATCCCCGCGGTGCGCTACCTGTCCTGGATCAACCCCGAGGACGGTTCCATCATCAGCCGCCGTAAATCCCCCAAGCGAGGGCGGGTCCGCGACGTGGCCAAGGAGCTCTACTGGCTGTCCGAGTTCGTGGGTAACCCCCGATTCTCCCTGCGCCTGCTTCTCATCGAGCTGGAGGAGTACCGCATGGCCGACGGTTGGAGCCGTGACGGCAAGCGGGGTTCCAACCGCTACGAGCGGTTTCCCACCGCCCTTTTGGGGGACGTGACCCTGGAGACCCCTGCCGATTACGCCGCATACTTTCTGCCGTCTACCCTGGCGGACTTTCCCAACGAGGACGGGGAATACCCCCTGTTCACCGCCGCTGAGTACGCCAAGCTCACGGGCATCCGCGGTAAGGCCACCTACAGCACCATCCACCTGTTGGAGCACCTGGGACTCATTGCCGAGACTGAGGAGCGGGTGGGGAGGAGTAAGACCTATCGGAAGGTGTAAAAACACCCGCATTTCAGAAAATCCCTGAAATGCGGGTGTTCTTTTTTGTCAGGCCAGCAGGCTTTCGATAAAGGCGTTCAACTCCTCAAATCCTCCGTGCGGATAATCGTTCACGTCCGCTCCGGGAGTATTGATGAGGCAGTCGGTGAGCAGGAAGCCGCGCAGTCCTGCCTGCGCGCCCGCGATCATGTCCTCGGCTACGTCGTTGCCCACCATGATGCAGTCGGCGGGATCAAGACCCTGCCGTTCCAGGACGGTGCGGTAGTAGTCGGGATTGGGCTTGCAGGTGCCGATGTCCTCATAGGTGGTGTAGAGCTCGAAATCCTCGGGCTCCATCCCCGCCCAGCGGATGCGCTTTTGGGTGGCGATGCGGGGGAACAGGGGATTGGTGGCCAAAATCACGCGGATGCCCCGCGCCTTGAGGGAGTAGACCAGCTCGGCGGCCTTGGGGTTGAACCCGCAGGTGGGGGCCACCTCGTCGAACTCGTTTTCGTAGAAGTCCTCAAAGACCGACATATGGTTCAGGATCTCCTTGCCGCTGATCGCGGTGTAGGCATCCCAGTAGGCTTCCTCGTTGGTGCGGGTCCCGTCATTGGAAACCATCGCGTCGATGCCCGCCTGCATGGAGGCCAGGAAGCATTCGGGGGTGTAGCCCAAGGGGGCCAGGCGGCGGATGAGACGGCTGAAGTAGTCCTTCATGAACCGCTTTTGGTCCATGGGGAGCAGGGTTCCGTCCAGGTCGAAGAGTACGGCTTTGAGCATGGTGTGCTCCTTTCAAGTGGTGTGTATGAGGGTATTATACACCATTTTTCGGAGGTTGTCAAGCACCTGTTTTGCGAATCGGGGATGGATCGGATTTCAAAGCCGTCCGTGAGAACCTGCTTATCGGCGGATGCGGTTTTCCGCCCAGGTTTTGTGGGCGTAGACCCGCACGAAATACGTAAAGGCAAACATGATACCAAGACCCAGCACGAGCCCGATCCATGCATTTTGGAAGGGCTCACACAAGCCAATGAAGCCCACGAAGAACTGCTCCAATCCCCATGCGCCGGCGTAGCCGAAGCCTATACCCGACATGGAGAGGGAGACGGTGTAGAAGATGGTGGGAATCATCCACAAAATGCCGGTGGATAGTGTGCAGACCAAGCTCTCCACGATGGCCAGTTTGCGGTAGCGGGCGATGCCCTCGGCCACATTTTCGGCGCCGCGGATCTCAACCGAGGTGGCCGCGAGGAAGGCGCGCTTGCGCTCGCTGTCCTTCAGATAGAATACGGCGACAACCGTAGCGATCACCAGGACCGAAACCAAGCCGAACGCGAACATGGTCCAGCGGATGCGCGTGCTCAATCCGTCCCGCACCATGAGCTGTTCCACCGAGTTGCTGAGGAACAGCGTGTAAAACAGCCAGGTGACCGCGTGGTAGATCAGGATGAAAAACAGGTGTCGGATGGCGGTTCGCACGTGGTTGGTTTTTTCGGGCGTGTAGGTGGGGGCTTGGGGCTTGGATGTGTAATTTTGTTTCATGGCTGTTTCTCCTTTCCTTTTTTAAGTATCGTTATGGATTAGCTTCCAAAAATCCTGCATATTCATTACCGTATGCTCGGCCACGGTATCGCCGGAATGGATCTCCGTGTATTTGTGGTCGGCGTAGGTGATGCGCATGGGTGCGGGATAGACCAAGAGAATTTGCATGGCGTATTCCTCCTCCTTGGGGGTCAGCACGAGCGCCTTTCGGCTCAGACGCAACTCGTTCTTGCGCTCGTGAACCGAGTCTGCTACGCTCAAATGGCGTTTTTTGGAGTAGAAGAACTCGGGAGGACGGCGCGCCTCGATCAGATGCCCCGTGCGGGTTTTCTCAAAGCTCCATCGACCGTGAACCGAGATGAAGGAGATCACACTCACCTCATACCGCTTGCCTTTCACGGTTACGTAGTAGTCCGCCTCCCCCTTTGTCCCGAACAGAATCCCCTTGAGTCCGCGCAATTCCTCTACCATGATCCCCTCCTTCCTGCCCAGCTTTCGCATTTTGGAGCGGAAGGAAAACATTTTGACGATGTACCAAATCACCTTGTAAACCGTGTAGAAATAAAGGATCCACGCAAGAATGATCAACAGATAAATGACAATTTGAATAACCATATCAGTCCTCCTTATGGGAAGTTTCGTTTTGTGAAGTCAGTGTGGGCGCATCTCCCTGACTCGCTCTCTGCCACCGCCACATGAATCGGTACACGAGCGCGATGAGTATGCCGTAAACAGCCGCATACAGGAGATACCAAAGGGCAAAAACAAAGAAATCGGCGGGGATGTATTCGAGATCATTGCGAATCGCTTCATGACGTTTTGTGGCGATCATATATGTATTTTCAAAAAGGAAACACGCGAATTTGCTGAAACGACCTCCGATTTGACTCTGATGTCCCAAGCATATGAAGCTGATCAAGAAGCGAATGATCTCGCCTGGCAAAACAAATTTCAGGAAATGTTTTTTCCAATGGCTTTTCTTATCATACTGTTTGGGGATGAAAAAGAAAAACACAATTCCTACCGCAAAAACAGGGAGTATAAGGTCAATAATCAGATAAAGCGAAAAACCCAAAACGAACAAGAATTCAAGGGGAATTTTGTTATATATCGGAGCAATAAAAACGCCAGCCACGGATGCGGACAGGTCTTTTGTAATGGTGTAGTAGGCAAACAGAAACAAAACGTACAGGATAATGTGCGGGATCGTAACTTTTTTCTTCTTGAAAAAACTCATAGGCAAGCCCTCCTTGGTAAGAAATCATGGGTTTTTTCTATTATAACATTATAGTCAACTATAAAGTCAAGCCCCTTTCTTGAAATTTCTTCAAAAAATTTTTTAAGTCCTCTCCAGCATATTCAAAAAAGAATTTTTCCCATACACCGTATAGTCAAAGACCTTGGAGGCGTTGTCCAGGGGCAAATATTCTCCGTCTCGTGTTCCCCGCAAGCAAAGAGTGTAGGGGACGGGGTCGAGCAATAGAATCTGCGCGCCTTCACCCTTCGGAAAATCAAAATCATGGTTGGTGAACCAGGAGAGCGTAGGCATAGTCAAGGTGCGCATTCCCGCGGCTTGCGCCCCGCCTGCCCGCATCATACCGATGCCGCCGGCCATATTCCGAGCGATGCGGATATTGATGGTGTACATGAACTGGTAGACGTGATCTTCGCACAGAATTATGGCGAAACGGCGGCGGTGACAGTTGGCCACGGTCACCTGGTAGGTGGTGACGGATGGGTGCTTGCCGTCGGGATGAGGGTAGTCTGTGATGGTCAAATGAAAATCATTGGCAAAGCCGAACAGGGAACGGTAGGGATGACCGTGGATCTCGTATGAAATTTCTTCCTTATCCCGTAAATGCGCCAACCGATGCAAAAACTTCCGTCTCTCCAGAATGCGGCGAATGCAGTGCAGAATCTCCAAGGCAACCAGAATGCCCAAAAGAATCAAGAAGGGGATTTTCAGCAATGCGATGACTGCGTTGACGATCGAGCCGAAAATGGGGAAGAAAATGGTGATTCCGCTGTAAACCAGTGCCACAAGGGAGCCAAAGTAGATCAAGGCATAGATGATGCGTCCGATGAGCTTGTACTTTTTATCCTTGAAGCTACGGAGATTTTTCTGCACGGCCCAGATACGGTTCAACCGTGTGATACGGAGGAGGGATGCGGCCGAGACAAACAGGAGGGCGCCGCCTGCTGCAAGCGCAACCTTCCCTGCTTCAGGCAGAGTGATATACTGCAACGGGGCAAACCCGGCAAGGGTCAGAATAGGGGAGGCTCCCAAAACCGTGAGGATGTATCCGGTCAAAAAACCAGGGTCGTGGAGCAGATTGGGGGTGTCGGCTGCTTGACAGAAACGGTTGAAGCTGTAGTCATCAATGTGGTCATAATACCACCACAGGGCAATAAATATGGCTATGTCTGTAAGCAGAGGGATGACGGCGAATTTTGCGTTTTTCTGTTCTACCCATTGAAAGAGCAGATTGTCCAACGCCATATTGGCAATGGTGTTCAGAAGAAATAATTGTACAACGCAGAGAAGGGCTTTGAAGCCATGCCAAAGCACGTCCTTTTGTCGGGGGGAGATGCGTGGTTTCATGACGGAGTCTCCTTTTTGAAGCGGAATTTGGGAACGGCATTACTTCTTAAACATGATCTTCTCACTATGGAACATCCGTGTCAGCACCAGGGCGAACACACCCGCGGTGACCAGGTTGGCCGCCACCGTGACAACCACCTGCAGGGGCTCACAGCTCATGGAGAAGACTCCGCTGATGCATTGGACGCTGTTGTACACGGGAATGAGGAACAGAGCGAGGTTTCCGCCGCCGCCTCCGAACATCCCGCTGACACCAATGACCGTGACCACCAGCATGAGGGGGGATACCAGGCCCGAGGCCTCCTTGACAGACCCCGCCAGGGCCGACAGGATGGCGATGAGGGAAACGAACACCAGCACCGTGGACAGGATCACGGCCAGGATCATGAGGTAGTCGGTGACCCCGTAGACCGTGGCATCCACCATGCCCAGCTCCTCTCCGCCCATCAGCTTGGGCAGAGACAGGATGACACCCAGGAAGTTGCACATACCCGCCAGCAGGGAGATCACCGACAGGGCGGCGATCTTGCCGATGGCCAGCTCGCTTCGCTTCACGGGAGTGATCAGCAGGGTGGCGATGGTGCCCCGCTCCTTCTCGCCCGCGATGGATTCGGTGGTCATGGCCATACAGCTGGAGAAGGTCAGCATCACCAGGAGCATGGGCATGAGCATGGAGAAGAGCATCCCCGTCAGGTCCTCCTCGGTGGCCACGTCAAAGACCGCGTCGGGGGAGATGTTCACGTCAAACCGATTGGCCATGGAGGACTCAAAGACGTTCAGAAGGCTGAGCACTGTGGAATACGCCGTCGAGGAATCGGGATCGGCGGAGTTGTAGTAGATCCTGACCTCGGGGGCGGGGAGGCCGCTTGCGGGATCGTAGGCCGCTACCTCCGCGTCAAAATCCTCGGGAAATACCAGGTACAGGTGGTAGGATCCGCTGTTGATGGCCTCGGTGATGGTCTCTTGATCGTGGACCTCGTCGCAATCGGGACAGCGGTAAAAGCTCATATTCAGCCCGCTGTTCAGGGCAATGGTCTGCACCGTCTCGGAGGAGTTGTGGGTGAGGATGCGGTACTCCACGTCCTCGCCGCCTCCCATCAGATTCTCCGACAGCACTCCGCCCATGAGGGAGTAGATGACGTAGATCAGGATACCGGGCAGAATGATGGTCATGAGCATCCGCCGATCCCCGAAGAAACGGCGGAGCTCCTTTTTCATGATGGTCAGTATGTTATTCTTGCGCTTGTTCTTTTGAACGGTCAAAACGGTCATGGCTTATACCTCCTCGCCCGCCTGGGCCTTGTAGAGCTCAAAGAAGCGATCTTCCAGGGAGAGCTCCCCACAGACGGCTTCCAGGGAATCACAGGTGATCATGCGGCCGTCGATGATGATGCCCACACGGTCGCAGAGCTTCTCCACCAGGCTGAAAATATGGGTGGACAGGATGACGGTCTTCCCCCGCTCCCGAAGCTCCAACAGGAAATCCGTGACCACCTTGGCGGTCAGTACGTCCAGGCCGTTGGTGGGCTCGTCGAAAATGATGATGTCGGGATCGTGGACCACCGAGATGACCAGGGACACCTTCTGCTTCATGCCCGTGGACAGGTTGGCCACCTTGACCTCGGCAAAGCGGTCGATGCCGAACTTGCCGAAAAGCTCGGCTTTCCGCGCGGCGGATACCGCGGGCTCAACCCCGTGCAGGGAAGCGAAGAAGTCAAAGAGGTAGTTGGGGGTGAAGAAATCCTCCAGCTTGAGCTCGCCCGTGAGAAAGCCCACACGGCTCCGCACCGTGTCGGGGTCCCCCGTGATGCTGACCCCGTCCACAAAGGCATCCCCCTCGTCGGGACGGATCAGGGTAGCCAGCATCCGCAGGGTGGTGGTTTTTCCCGCTCCGTTCGGGCCTAACAAGCCGAAAATCTCTCCGCGGTTGGCGGTAAAGGACAGCCCGTCCACGGCGACCTTGACCTTTTGGTTGGTCTTTTCCAGCTGTTGCTGTTTTCGGGACAGGGTGAAGGTCTTACGCAGACCCTCGGCGCGTAAAATGGTTTCCATAGCGATTCTCCTATTTTTATTTATCGTTTTATTTATTGGAAGCGTTCGATAAGCTGATTCTGTAGGGGCGGCCATTGGCCGTCCGCGTACTCTCCCATATCTCGCATGGCGGACGAGCGATGCTCGCCCCTACATCAGCGAAACGGTTATCGAACATATCTATTGAAAAAACGTTTCGTCATCCCGATCCAACACGATCAGGGAGCACCCGCAGCCGCGGCATTCGCCCTTGCCGTCATCGTCCATGTAACCGCAGACCACGCAGAAGGGGGTCTTACAGCCCAGGATCACGGGGTAGGGAAGCCCCCGGAATTTCACGATCCGATCCCCCACGCGGAGGGGGAAGGTCTCGGAGTCCCCGGGAAGTCGGACGGTGCGGGTCTGAACGGCTTCGTCATCCGAGCGGATGGTCATTTTGCAGTAGTTGACCTGATTGTAGCCGCGGGTAGAGGCGTATGGCCGTCCGCCTTTGCCGATGCCTCCGCCAATGCGGCTGAAGGTCTCCAGCCGTACCGAAAACTGGGTGGAGAGTACGGTTCCCACAAAGCTGGTGTCCCGCACCCACGCAGGACCGCCGAAGGCGAAGAAGGGGACCGTCAGCAGGGCGATACAGAGCAGGGAGGCCTGTAGCCACCCCACGTATTCCGCCGCGGTGGGGAGCAGGAACAGTGCCTCAACCAGCAGGATGGCGGCGGTGGTGCAGAGCCATTTGAGCAAGAAGCGGCGGTCGTTGGCCTTCACGATCTCCCGAAGATCGGGGTTTTCGAAGGGGATCTTGGGGGTGTTCATCTCCGGATCCCCTCCCCTCAATCATTGTCCTGCTCCATGGCGCAGTCGATGGCCAGGACCAGGGCGAGGGCTTGGATCTCGTCGGCGGGGTCGCGGATGTCCAGGGCGTAGCAGTCCCCCCAGGTGAACCATTCCTTGGCGATGGTGACGATGGGCTCCCCGCCGCGGTAGACGGTGTAATCGTGGGACCAGAACTCCCCTTCCACGTCCCAATCGGCCCCCTCCACGGTGTAGCGGGGGCGGAAGAAGGAGAACTCGCGGACCACCTCACCGACCAGCTGACCGTAGGCGTAGACCTCGTAGCGGGGCTTGAAGGTGAAGATCTGTTGCTCGATGTAGGCCACCTCCCGCCCGTCGGGGGTGCAGACGTGGAGCTTCTTGCCCCAGGAGAACAGCTCGCCCTCCACGTAGTAGCGGTCATTGCCCGCCTCGTCCTTGACCGTAAAGCGGTCGTTCCAGGTGAAGATCTTTTCTTCAATCAGCAATTTCATAGAATATAATCATCCTTTCCTAAAATATCTTGTTTAATTGTCTACATTATAACATACAATCGAATGATTGTCAATAGGTTTTCAAGGAATATGTTAAAAAATCTACAATTTTCTTGCCTGAATGTAAACCAAGCGACTATTTAAATGCCTGAATGGGAAAAAAGAGATCGGGAAAAGAGATTTTACGTTGTTCGGTAGACAATTATAACTCTTAAAATCTAAGAAGTCAATATGATTTTTCAAAATTTTCCGAATTTTTAAGAAATTTGTGCAATATATCTTACAATATAAGAAAAAAGATGCGAGGTATTGTACATGGATCAAATTCCGAATCTTAGTCAAATACTGAAAAACACCCGCGAGGATCTTGATCTCACGCAACTGAAGGTAATGGAACTGACGGGAATTAACCATAAAACCTTGTCGGGCTATGAAAACGGTGTGGCTGAGCCTGATTTGCAGGCACTGGCGACCTTGTGTCGCCTGTATAAGCTCTCCATGGATGTGGTCCTTGGCCTCAAGCCTACTCCGGATGCGCTACTGTTAAGCCGCCGAGAAAAGGATTTGGTTGAGCTATACCGGCGGCTTCCCTCGGATAGCCAGCGTGCCTTGGTGACTCTTTTAAGTGGCCTGATTGAGCGGAACTCATAAGCATATGTAAATAAAAAATCCGCCCGAGGGCGGAAAAAATGCGAAAAGGTGTTGACAAAACCGCGTCGGCGGTGTATCATAAAAACGTAGGGGCTGCCGGTGACGGTTGCTTCCTCGTAATACGATTAAGATAACCGTTTTGTTTGGAAGACTGGGCGGTTATCTTTTTTTACTGTTCAAGTAAGACATGATGACGAATGCCAATGTAACAAGGTCGATCAAGAGATAGATCAATTCGCCTTTTCCACTCCGAAAAATTTTTTCAAAAAAATTTGAAAAACCCCTTGACAAATCCGCCGACATGATGTATAATTAAATCACACCAAAACAGTGTCATTTGAGGAGGCAACCAAAGATGAAGATCACACAGGAAGCGGATTACGCCCTGCGTATGATGTGCCTTCTGGCGAAGCAGTCCGCCGCGGGAGTTCCCACCGTGGGCGCGTCGGTTTTAGCCGAGGGGGTGGCCGTCCCCAGCCGATTCGGGCTGAAGATCCTCCACAAGCTCTCCCAGTCGGGCCTGGTCAAGACCAGCCGAGGGGCGACAGGTGGTTACAGCCTGAACTCCGACCCCGCAACCATAACGGTGCGGCAGGTCATTGAGGCCATCGACGGACCCATCGAGATCAATCGATGCCTGTCCAAGACCCACATCTGTCTCAATAATCCCAACAAGGACTGCTGTCGCTTGCACCACGTCTTCGAGGAGCTCAATCGGATGCTCACCGAACGGCTGGACCGCCTGACCGTGTCCATGGTGGTGGATGAAGGGATCGGAATGGGTGACCTCATACGCACGATCGTCTAAAGCCCGCCGAGAAAGGCGGCATTATACGAGCCAAAGGCTCAAAATCAAATTTTAAATTCAAATTTCAGGAGGAATTTACCATGAAAAAGTTCAGATGCAAGGTTTGCGGCGAGATCATTGAGAGCGAGAACTACCCCGAGCAGTGCCCCAGATGCAAGGTCAAGGGCGACGACAAGTTTGAGGAGGTCAAGGAAGGCAACCTGACTTGGGCCGCTGAGCACATCGTCGGTGTAGCTAAGGACGCTCCCGAGCACATCAAGGAGGGCCTGCGCGCCAACTTCGAGGGCGAGTGCTCCGAGGTCGGTATGTACCTGGCTATGGCCCGCGTGGCTGCCCGCGAGGGTTATCCCGAGATCGGCCTGTACTGGGAGAAGGCCGCTTACGAGGAGGCCGAGCACGCCGCTAAGTTTGCGGAGCTGCTGGGCGAGTGCCTGACCGACTCCACCAAGAAGAACCTGGAGATGCGTGTTGAGGCCGAGAACGGTGCTACCGCCGGTAAGTTCGAGCTGGCTAAGGCCGCTAAGGAGCTGAACCTGGACGCTATCCATGACACCGTCCACGAGATGGCCCGCGACGAGGCCCGCCACGGCAAGGCTTTCGCAGGTCTGCTGGCAAGATATTTCGGTTAATCAAGGAGAGCGCCAAGGGCTCTGCCCTTGGGACCCGCCAAGAACCTTTTGCAAAAAGGTTCTTGGATCTACAAAAACTTTCAATATATGATCGTAGGGCGGGGGCGGTTTTCGCAGAAAACGGATCCCGCCGCACGATCCACACGGAGGAGCCGAGATGGCCTTGATCGGCGGTGCAGCTCCGCTGTCCTCCTCAATAAATTATGGATCTTGAAAGGAGATATGATTATGAAATACGTTTGCCCCTGTGGCTATGAGTACGACCCTGCAGTAGGTGATCCCGACAACGGCATCGAGCCCGGCACCGCCTGGGAGGACCTGCCCGAGGATTTCGCCTGCCCCGTTTGCGGGTTGGACAAGGATGCTTTTGAGAAGGAAGAGTAATTCCTCTCGGAGCGCGATGGAATGAATATAACAAAGATGGGAGCCCCGATTGTGGGGCTCCCTTTTGTGGTGGCTATTTTATCGCAAAACCTTTTTCCGCTTCTTGGCCTCCGCGATGGCCCAGGGGTCATCGTATATGTAGGCGGGGCAGGCGTGATGGGGGTTATAGCAAACGGGGCGGGCGTATCGTCGCCCGGACAGCAGTAGTCCACACAGGTGTGACAGCGTTCCGCCGGTTCATAGCCGCAGTGGACGCAAAAACGGGCTCTTGTGGAGACGATTTTTTTGCATTCGGTGCATCTTTTTAGTGACATGATGAGTTCGCATCCTTTTCAATGGCATATCTAATGTACACATTATATCATGTATAAGTCTATTTGTCAAGAACCATTCTGATATATAATTTATACATTAGATAATGCGGGGGTGTACAGAATGAAATTGCGGATACTTGATCTGTTGGAAGAAAAGGGTAAAACCAAGTATTGGCTGTATATTCAATTGGGGTTGAGCTACCAAAATTTCAACAAAATGGTCAATAATCAGACCAACGGAATCAAATTTGAGAATCTGCAGGCCCTGTGCGATATTTTGGAATGTACCCCAAACGATTTGTTTGAGGAGTATTGCAAGCCTGAAAAAACAGGAGAATGACATGACCATTAACCCAATTCCCAAAAGTTTTTGGGGGATTCCAAAGGGGGCTTTTTTCAAAAAGCCCCCTTTGGCGTTCCCCTCGCTCTCCCCGCTCCTACACCTCCCGCAACAGCCTCTCCAGCCGCTCGTAGTGCTCCTGCTCCTCCGAGATGATGGCGCGGAGCTCCGAGAGGACGGCCTCGTCCCGGGCGGCGGCGGCCAGGGATTCCAGCTCGGTGATGCCCGCGGCCTCGGATTGCAGGTCCTGGCGGAGCATCCGCCGCACCACGGGCAGGGCGCGGCAGGAGGCATCCCCCGCCAGGTCCACCCGCGGGGTGCGGAGACGGACCGCTACTCCGGGGTCGCCTCCCAGGGCGCGGATGAGCCGTCCCAGGGTGTGGAAATGGGCCATGTCCTCACGGGCCAGGTCCAGAAACAGCTCCGAGGCCTCGTTGTCCAGCCCCTCGGTGAGCAGATGCTGGTAGTTGTAGGTGACCACCTGGTTGATCTCGTCGTTGTAGGCCCGCATCATGCGGGCGGCCAGGCGGGGGTCGGGTCGGATGAAAGGGGTAGGGAAGGATTGATCCATGGTATGACGCACCTCCTATGTACGTGATCTCTGTCCAGTATATGCCGTCCTCGGTCGGGAGGTCGGCGTTTTTTGATTTTTTTCACGAAAGAACAGGATTTGTATAGCGGACATATTGACATTTTGCCGAGTTTGCGGTAAAATAATAGAGAGAAAGCAGAGCCCGCCATCCTTGCGTGGGGCCACGCTTTAAACCTGCGTTTCACGAAAATTCTCACATAAAGGAGATCACAACCATGTCCAATCTGATTCAAGCCATTCGAATGCAATCTCCCGAAACCATTCCCGTCGGTGTCAATATCCTCCCCGCCGCCTGGCTCAAATACGGCTCGGAGCTGCAGAGACTCACCGACCAGTATCCCCAGTTCTTCGGCGGACACCAGGTCGATTTGGAGCATATCCGTGACGGCCTGAGAGAAACCTACCGCAAGGGCACCCACGTGGACGAGTGGGGCTGTGTGTGGGAAAATGAGATCGACGGTGCCGAATCCATCGTCAAGGGCCACCCCCTCAAGACCGAGGAGGACGTGCTCAACCTGAAGATCCCCGATTGCCGCGACGGCCGTTTGCCCCACGGCTTCATGTACCTGCGCCTCCTGGACCTCTGCGGATTTGAGAACGCTATGATCTATTTTGCCGAGGAGGGCGAGGTCATTCAGACCCTCATCGACAAGGTGCTGGAGTACAATCTGTACCAGATCGCCGCCATCCTGCCCCACACGGGAGAAATGGTGGGCTTCGGTGATGATCTGGGTATGCAGAAGGGCCTGGCCATCGGTGCCGAGCGTTGGAGAAAGTACCTGGGTCCCTGCTTCCGCAAGATGTACGGCCTGATCAAGGCCTACGATCCCTCCAAGCTGGTCTATATGCACACCGACGGCTGTATCTACGAGATCATGCCCGACCTGGTGGCCTGCGGTGTGGACATGATCAATCCCCAGTACCGTGCCAACGGCCTGGACAACCTGGTCCGTGTCTGCCGTAAGGAGCAGATCATTCCCATCAATCTGGATCTGGACCGCCAGCTGTTCCCCTTCGCCACCCGTTCCGAGCTGTTCGACCACGTGGGCGCGTGCGCGGAAGCGCTGTACCTGCCCCAGGGCGGTCTGGGCTTCAACGTAGAGCTGGACCACGGCGTACCGCTGGAGAACATGGCAGCCGTGCTGGACGCGGTAGAGAAGTATCGACATTATAAGGGCTGATGACCGAATTTCCCCCGAATCAAAATAAAGGAGAAATAAAACATGATCAAATTCGGAACAGGCGGCTGGCGTGCCGTCATTGGCTCGGACTTCATCGAGCGGAATATCTGCCTGGTCACCGAGGGCATCTGTGCCCTCATGCGTGAGGAAGGCAAGACCGACAAGCCCCTGATCGTGGGCTACGATCACCGATTCCTGTCGGACGTGGCCGCCAAGTGGATGGCCGAGGTGTTCGCCGCCTACGGCGTGACCGTGTGGTTCATGAACCGTTCGGCTCCCACCCCCTTGGTGATGCACACCGTCAAGCGGCAGAACCTCCACTACGGCGTGGAGATCACCGCCAGCCATAATCCTTCGGACTACAACGGCATCAAGCTCATCGTGGAGGAGGGCCGCGACGCGCCCCTGGAGACCACCGCCCGCGTGGAGGCACTCATTGCCGAGATCGAGGCCAAGAATATCCCCTCCCCCCGCGTGCCCTTTGAGGAGGCCTGCAAGCAGGGGCTGGTGATCTACCGCAAGAATCCCTTCAACGAATTTATCGACGATATCCTGGACGTGCTGGACGTGCAGACCATCCGCAACCACGGTGCCCGCGTGCTGTTCGACCCCATGTACGGTTCAGGTACCTACCCCCTCATGGTCATCCTCTGTACCGCCCGCTGTACCGTGGATATGATCCACAACACCCGTGATGCCCACTTCGGCGGCCATCTGCCCGCGCCTTCGCTGGCGGGCCTGGAGGAGCTTCGCACCCGCGTGGTGGACGGCAAGTACGAGCTGGGTATCGCCTTCGACGGCGACGGCGACCGCCTGGGCATCATCGACGGCAACGGCCGATACCTGAGCGCCAACGAGATCCTGGTCATGCTCTACTGGTATCTCCATGAGATCAAGGGCTGGAAGGGCCCCGTGGTCCGCAACCTGGCCACCACCCATATGCTGGACGTGATGGCGGCCGACTTCGGTGAGGTCTGCTACGAGGTGCCCGTGGGCTTCAAGTACATATCCTCCAAGATCGACGAGGTGGATGCCGTCCTGGGCGGTGAGTCCTCGGGCGGTCTGACGGTTCGCGGCCACATTCACGGTAAGGACTCCATCTACGCCGCCTCCCTGTTCGTGGAGATGATCTCGGCGGTGGGCAAGTCCCCCTCGGTCATCATGGACGAGCTGGAGAAGAAATACGGCCACTTCGAGCTGGTGGAGGACAACATTACCTTCACCCCGGAGCAGAAGTCCACCGTCAACCGCATCATCTTTGAGGAGAAGAAGCTCCCCTTCTTCGGCAAGCCCATCGACCGCGTCAGCTACGAGGACGGCTGTAAGGTCTACTTTGCCGACAACAGCTACGTCATCTGCCGCTTCTCGGGTACCGAGCCCCTGCTCCGCATCTTCGCCGAGGCAGGCAACGCCGACACCGCCAAGGGCTACATCCAGGCCTTCCGCGACCTGCTGGCGTTGGCGTAAATACCGATCAAAAATCATAAAATCATAACATACAGAAAGGAACCACCACTATGAACAAGTTCATGCTCAACGAGACCTCCTACCACGGCGCGGGCGCGATTGCCGCCATCACCGACGAGATCAAGGCCAGAGGCTTCAAGAAGGCCTTTGTCGCTACCGACCCCGACCTGATCAAGTTCGGCGTGACCGCCAAGGTCACCGACCTGCTGGATGCCGCTGACATTCCCTACGAGGTCTTCTCGGACATCAAGCCCAACCCCACCATTGAGAACGTCCAGAACGGCGTAGAGGCCTTCAAGGCCGCCGATGCGGATTGCATCGTGGCCATTGGCGGTGGCTCCTCCATGGATACCGCCAAGGCCATCGGCATCATCATCACCAACCCCGAGTACGCCGACGTTCGCTCCCTGGAGGGCGTGGCTCCCACCAAGAACCCCTGCGTGCCCATCATTGCCGTCCCCACCACCGCCGGCACTGCCGCCGAGGTGACCATCAATTACGTCATCACCGACGTGGAGAAGAAGCGGAAGTTCGTCTGCGTGGACGCTCATGATATTCCCGTAGTGGCCGTGGTGGATCCCGACATGATGGCCACCATGCCCGCAGGCCTGACCGCCGCGACGGGTATGGACGCGCTGACTCACGCCATCGAGGGCTACATCACCAAGGGTGCCTGGGCTCTGTCGGATATGTTCCACATCGAGGCCATCCGCATCATCGCCGCCTCCCTGCGGGGCGCGGTGAACAACACCGCCGAGGGCCGTGAGGGCATGGCTCTGGGCCAGTACGTGGCCGGTATGGGCTTCTCCAACGTAGGCTTGGGCGTGGACCACTCCATGGCACACACCTTGTCCGCTTACTACGATATGCCCCACGGTAAGGCCTGCGCTACCCTGCTCCCCGCCGTCATGGCCTACAACGCCGAGGCTACGGGTGAGAAGTACCGCGAGATCGCCCGCGCCATGGGTGTCAAGGGTGTGGATGACATGACCCAGGACGAGTACCGCGCCGCCGCCGTGGAGGCTGTCCGTCAGCTGGCCGAGGACGTGGGCATTGTCACCTCCCTCAAGGGTGTGGCCCGCGAGGAGGATATCCATCAGATGTCTGTGGATGCCTACAACGACGCTTGCCGTCCCGGTAACCCCCGCGAGACCTCGGTGGAGGATATTGAGGCGATCTATCGGAGCTTGATGTGATCGGGCTCTACTTGAACAGGAGAGCGTGCCTCCGGCGGCTTAAGGGCCTTTTGAAAACCTCCTCACTTCGTTCGGGGCAAATTCGCCTGCGGCGAAGTTTGCGAGGCCCTTAAGAATCCCAAAAACTTAAAAAAGGATTATAGGGAGGCGAGAGAACACCAAGTGCCATAGAGGACATCACCATGGGGCCCCTGCCCCATTGGTATATATGAACGCACGCTTGTTCTCGAATTTTAATCTTCTCATTAGAGATAATATCAATAACGCAAAAAGCCGCCCAACGGATTTCGGTCCGTTGGGCGGTGATTATTTTTGATTCTTCAGAGCAAATAATGCGGCATCTTCTGCCCCACCTGTACGTGCTCCACCTTGGCGTTCTCCTTGTGGCCCACAACGGCCTCCACCGTCTCGGGGGCTATGTTGGCCATGACCGCGGTTTCAACCGCAGTTTCCACTGCGGTAACGGGCTCCTTGGCGGGATCGGCCACCACTTCGGCGGGCTTTTCTGCGACCGTTTCGGCTACAGCCTCGGCAGGAGCCTCGGCCTTGGGGGCGGCGGGCTTCTTCTTGGCAGGAGCTCGTTTCTTAGGGGCGGGCTTGACCTCTGCGGGGGTATCGGCCGCGGCCTCCGCTTTGGCCTCTACGGCTTCGGGAGCGGCCGCCTTGGCTACGCGATTCTGAATGCTGTCTTTACCGATGGGCATATTCCATAACCTCCTTGGATAGTGTCAGATATTCCTGGGCCGCACGGCTGGTCTTCTTGTAGGCCATGACGGGCAGACTGTTTTCCTGGGACCACTCAATGGCCGAGTCGATGCGGATGTAGGTGTCGAACAAACGGACGTTGTCCAGGGACCCCAGTACGTCGATGGCCTGCTTGAACTGGTTTTTGCGCTCGTTGGCCTTGGTCACCACCACGCCGAGGATCTTCAGCTCGGGTGCCAGCCGCTGGAGCTTTTCGTAGAACTCAAAGAGGTTGGCCAAACCGAACAGGCCCCAGGGGGAGGCCTCCACGGGGATCAGCACGAAGTCCGAGGCGCACATGATGTTCATGACCCAGCAACCCAGGGTGGGGGGCGCGTCGATCAGAATGTAGTCATACTCCCCCGACTCGCGGATCTTGGACAGGCCCTGCTTGAGGACGAATTCTCTCTGCCACATGGTGAACAGGTCCACCTCAATGCCGCTCATGAGGATGGAGGAGGGAATGAGGTCCAGCCCCTCGTAGGCGGTGTGGCGGATGAAGGGGGTCAGTTCCTTCTGTCCCTTCATGGCGGTGTAGAGATTCTCCCCGCTCTCGTTGAAGCCCAGGGCGGTCTCCTCGTCAAAGAAGGACAGGGTGAGGTTCATCTGCATATCGCCGTCGATGAGCAATACGCGCTTGCCCTCGGTGACCATGCTGTACCCCACGTTGGCGCAGGTGGTGGACTTGCCGCTTCCGCCCTTGTTGTTGGCGAAGCAGATGATCTTGGTTTTCGTCTGACTCATAATAGAACTCCCTTTATTAAAGTTCTTGGGGTCAAGCCCTTCTTTCAAGAAGGGCTTGCGGGGGTCAGGGGCGGAGCCCCTCGTTCTTCACACAGGCAATGCGTCGGGCGCGTCGCCGGGCTCGCGGAGGTAGTCAATGATGTCGGTCAGCCCCTCACCGGTGTAGGAGCTACAGGGGAAAATGCGGGTGCAACCGCAGAGCTTCAGCCAGCGTTCGGCCTGCTCCACGTTGGCCGCGGGGCGGTCGATGCCCGAAATAATGCCAACGACCTCCCGATTGACCAGGCAGGTACAGCAGGGCGGGAACACGCAAAAGGGCTCGTCCGCGCCGATGACCAGACCGACGATGTCGGCCTCGTAGGCGTACAGAGCCAGCGCGGCTCCCAACTTGGCTACCTCGGTGTACTCACCGGGGGTGTCGATGATGGTGTTGTGGTAGTTGATGTATTGGGTCTTGCAGTAGTGGAGCTGTTCACCCCGCAACGCCTGGGTCAGCGTGGTCTTGCCCGCCGCTACACGGCCCATAAGAATCAATTTCTTCATAAGACATTTTTAAAAAGTTTTGGGGATTCATAAGGGACTTTTCCTAAAAGTCCCTTATGCGGGGGACAGGGGCAGAGCCCCTCGTTTTCTTTACGTTCTGGTCTTCTCGCAGACCGTGAACTTGAGGGTATCGCGGAAATAATCACCGATGGCGGTGAAGGCGGAATCCACCTCGGAGACCCGACCCGTGATGATGAGGGT
>CAYRTP010000003.1:0-49477 GCA_964427175.1 uncultured Clostridium sp.
TATACCAGATTTTTGTGCTTTCTTCAACCCCATCGAGGGTTATCGAACACGTCTATTGTCGGAGTTGGCGGTCTTGCTGTCGGCGAAGATCTCCACGGTACTCCAAGAGCTTTCGTCGCGGGTCAAAAAGCAGAGCTCGGTACCGTCGTAGCGGGTCTCGGGGATCTCCAACTGTTCGCGGGTATCCTCCTCAACGTTGGAATCGGCTTGGGTCTGTGCGTCTGCTCTCGTCTCGTCAGGCTCGGTATTCTCGCCGCAGGCGGCCAAAGAGCTGACCAGCATCAGAGAAGCCAGGATCGCGCAAAGTGTTTTCTTGAGCATGATAACCTCCATAGAAGAAAATATATATGTATTATATCACAGATCGATATGAATTGCAAGAGAAAAATGATTTGCAAAGAATTTTAATCATAATTGCCGATCTTGGACAGATAACGGCTGATGGATGTTTCCACGCCCCGACGGACCTTCTGGCCCATGGACGCGATGGAGATGTTGGTGCTGTACACCATACATTTGGCGATGTTCTCAAAGGCACCGCTGCCCCAATCGTGGTAGTAAGAAAGATCACAGGCGCGGGAGGCCAGGATGGTGTCGATCATGGGACCCGACTCCACGTCCTTGGCCCCCTTGGTCTTGAGGTTGATCTCGTAGTACTGCTTGGTGAGGGTGTCCACCGAATAGTAGGCCATAGCCTCCAGCATGGATTCTACCATGAGCAGATCCCGCTCCTTGACGCTCTTGGGGATGGACACCATACTGGCGATGTAATGCATCAGACTGTAGTAGCTGTCCTGCTCCTGATTGTATTTCGGGAAGGGAATAATGCCGAAATCCACGTCATAGCCGCGGACGCGGGTGACGCATTGGAGACACTCACCGAAGAACAGGGCACGGCCTTCTCCAAAGTACTTCTTGCCCACCTCCTCAATGCCGCCGCCGAGGTTGCTCATGTTGATCGAGTGATCCCGCGCGAAGACGAGACTGCCCTTTTCGGCCACGTTCTGACCGCGCTCCACGTCCAAAGCGAAGTAGGGCAGATCATCCTCGTCCTTTTGGCACAGAGTGACTCCGCCCGCCACGAACATACAGTTTGGCGCGTCGGCGGTGTAAGCGAAGCCCACGATGTCTTCCATCGAGGTAAGGGAACCGTTTCCGTCCAGGTCCTGCACCGCCTGGGTAGACATGGAGTAGAAGTGATTCATGGTCCACTCGCCGTTGTCCACCATCTCGTACAGGTTGGGGATCTGACATTCTTCCGCGATGGTCTTGTTGAACATGATGGCGAAGGTGGCATCGTTGTCCAGGGTCATGATGTCTCCCGTGGCGTAGTAGAGCCGTCCGTCCACGGACAATCCCTCGGCCATTTTGCGGTCCCACCAGGGCTTGGTGAGGTCAATGGCCTCCATCATATCCGACTTCAGATTCCACAGGTACCCGCCCGCCGCCAGGGTAGCGGAGTCGCGGACGTTGGTGACCACCACCTGGAAATCTCCCGTAGGGGCCGAGACCTCTCGGCTGGTCTTGCTGATCTGCTCGCTGTTTTTCAGTTCGATGACCTTCACACCGTAGTTTTGCAGAATGTGATCGTTCCGCTCGAATACGGCGTAGCTGATGTTGTCGGAATTGGCGGTCTTGCTGTCGGTGAAGACCTCCACCGTGCTCCATGACCCCTCGTCTCGGGTCAGAAAGCAGAGCTCGGTACCGTCATATCGGTCCTCGGGAATGTCCAGCGTTTCGCGGGTGTCGATTTCGGCATTGGAAACGTCTTGAGTCTGGGGGCTGTTCGGATTTTCCGCAGGCTCGGAGCTCTCTCCGCAAGCGACCAAAGAACCCGCCAGCAACAGGGAAGCCAGGATGACGCAAAGGGATTTCTTGAACATAGTAACCTCCGTTCATTGTATATGGTACATATGGAACGATCCATAAGCATTGTACCATGGTTTTCACAAAAAAGCAAGGGAGAAATGTAAATATTTGGCTGAAATATTGACATTTGCTCTGCGAACAGGTATAATATGTATGAATTCTCACGGATTCTTACGTTTTTGCAGATCTTCATTACACATAAAGGAGAAGTATCCATGAAATCAAGAGAGCGCGTATTGGCGGCCATCGCCCATAAGGAGCCCGACTGCGTCCCGTTGGACCTGGGATCCACCCCCAGCTCGGGTATATCCGCCATTGCCTATAACAATCTGAAAAAGCACCTGGGACTGACAGGCGGCCATACCCGTATCTATGACGTGGTCCAACAGGTGGTCCAGCCTGAGGACGAGATCCTGGACCACTTCGGCGTGGACGTTCTCGATATCGGACGGGTGTTCAACGACCGTGACTCCGATTGGTACGACGTGACCCTGGCTGATGGGTCTACGGGTCAGTATCCCGTGTGGTTCCGACCCGAACTCCAGGCAAACGGTGCCTGGCTGGCCCGTGACAAGGAGGGCGACGTGATCGCGCGGATGCCCAAGGGCGCGACCTTCTTCGACCAGACCTATTTCCCCTATCTGGATGACTATCCCGAGACCTACGAGGACCTGGACCGTCAGATGAGCAAGATCCTGTGGAGCGCCCTGGTGCATAGCCCTTGGGACCATGCGGGGGAGGAGAATTTCTACCCAACCCTCCGAGAGCGGGTCCTGAAGCTGCGCGCGAGCACCGACAAGGCTCTCATGATTACCTGCGGATGCAACCTGTTCGAGTGGGGAACCTTCCTCCGCCGCATGGACAATTTCCTCATGGACATTTACTCCGATGAGGAGAACGTGGAGGCCCTGGTGGAGCAGTTGATGATCCGTCACCTGGCTACCCTGGAGAAGGTCTGCGAGTCGGTGGGCGATATCGTGGACATCCTCCGCTTCGGAGACGATCTGGGTATGAATACGGGAATGTTCATGTCCCGCGAGAAGTATCAGACCCTGTTCAAGCCCTACCACACCAAACTCAATGAGTACGTCCATACCCACAGCGGAATGAAGACTCTTCTCCATTCCTGCGGCTCCCTCTACCCCATCATCCCCGACCTCATCGACGCGGGCTACGATGTCCTCAACCCCGTCCAGACCTCTGCCTATCAGATGGACGCCGAGGTCCTGAAGCGGGAATTCGGTAAGGATATCACCTTCTGGGGCGGCGGATGCAACACCCGCACCGTACTGAATCAGGCCACCCCCAACGAGGTGTATAACTACTGCCGCCGCATGATCGAGATCTTTAACAAGGACGGCGGATTCGTTTTCAATCAGGAGCATAATATCCTCCCCGACGTTCCTCCCGAGAATATCCTGGCTATGTACAAGGCGGTCGAGGATTCCCGTCATTGATCAACCAACGCAAACCGTAAAGGAGAAAACAGCTATGTCCGATATGATTCAACAGGGCGTCCACGGATGCAGTCAAGAGGATGCTTACGTGCAACCCAATTCCCCCCTGATCCGCGAGCGGCTGGAGTGGTTCAAGGACCAAAAGCTGGCCCTGATGATGCACTACGGTCCCTATTCCCAGATCGGCATGGACGCATCCTGGTCCCTGTCTGACGGGGATGCCTCCTGGTCCCGCAAAAACGTGGATTGGGAGGATGACTCCGAAGCCTACCGCAAGCAGTACACGGAGCTCTGCAAGACCTTCAATCCCATCCGATTCCAGCCCGATAAGTGGGCGGATTTTGCCGCCGAAAACGGCTTCCGCTACCTCATATTCACCACCAAGCACCACGACGGCTTCTGTATGTTCGATTCCAAGGACACAAATTATAAGATCACCGCCGAGGATTGCCCCTTCCATACCCATAAACACGCCAATATGGTGAAGTCGGTGTTCGATGCCTTCCGCCGCAGGAATATTGCCATCGCCGCCTACTTTTCCAAGCCCGATTGGAACTGTCCCTGGTACTGGGCCGAGGGCATGGACCGTCCCGTGGCCGCGGACCGTTTCCCCACCTACGAGGTGTCGGAGCATCCCGAAATCTGGGAAAAATTTACTGAGTTCACCCATAATCAGATCATGGATCTGATGGAGAACTACGGCCGCATCGACATCCTGTGGCTGGACGGCGGACAGGTCAACCCCAACGTCCGCGGCATGGATATCCGCCTCAGCGAGGTAGTGGCCCGCGCCCGCGAGATCCAGCCCTGGCTCATCACCGCCGACCGCTGTGTGGGCGGCGAAAACGAAAACTACATCACCCCCGAGCAGAGCATTCCCGACCGCGTCATCCGCGTGCCCTGGGAGAGCTGTGTGACCGTGGGAACCCAGTGGGGTTTCCGCTTCGGGGATACCTATAAGTCCACCCGTACCCTGGTCAAGATGTTGATCCAGGTGGTCAGCCACGGCGGCAACCTGGCCCTCAATATCGGCCCCCAGCCCGACGGTGAACTGCCCCCCGCCGCCCTGCGGGAGCTGGCGGGCCTGGGTGCGTGGCTGAAACAGAACGGCGAGGCCATATACGGTACCCGTCCCTGCGACCTGCCGAAACAAGGCGAATTTTACTTCACCCAAAAGGATGACGAAATTTTCTGCCTTCGCCCTTTGGACGAGGAGGAAGAATTGTCGGATCCGCTGTTTATTCCCGTCAAGCATCCCGTCGGAGTCGTGACACTCTTGGATTCGGGCGAAATCCTGCCCTTCAGGCAGACGGACGAGGGGATCACCTTCGCCCTCCCACGTCCCATCCGCGGAAAAGACACCCCGGCGGCCGTGTTCCAATTGCTGATATCCGATTGAAAAAACTGATTACCGCCTACCGCCTATTACCCGTAAAGGAGAAAAACTATGACCCCCGAAACCTTACTGAAAACCCTGACCCTGGAGCAAAAGCTGGCTCAGTTCGTGGCCATGGGGTCTCCCGAATATTTCATCAAGGATAAGAAGTTCGACCGTGAAAAAGCCCGTCGGGATTTTCCCTACGGCCTGTTCGGCCTGATGGTGCCCATTGATCTGACCCCCTGCGAGATCGGAGAATGGGTCTCGGAGATGCGGGACTGCTTTACCGAGATCTCCCCCGTCCCTCCCATGCTGATCTGCGAATCCCTCCACGGTATCCTGGGCAAGGGAACCACCGTATTCCCCCAGTCCATCGGTATGGGTGCCAGCTTTGACCCCGACCTCATGCGTCGGGTGGGTGATGCCATCGGACGGGAGGCCCGCGCCCTGGGTATCCGTATGTCCCTGGCCCCCGACCTGGACCTGGGACGAGAGCCCCGCTGGGGCCGTATCGAGGAGACCTACGGTGAAGCTCCCCTTCTGGTGGGCGAGATGGGTGAGGCCTACGTAAGAGGCCTCCTCACCGAGGATAATCGCTACGCGGCCACTCTCAAGCACTTCGCGGCCCACGGTACCCCCGAGTCGGGACTGAACCTGGCTCCCGTAAACGTCTCCCTACAGGACCTGGAGGACAAGTATCTGCCTCCCTTCAAGCGTGCCTTGGATGCGGGAGCCAAATGCATCATGCCCGCTTACTCCACCCTGAACGGCATCCCCTGCCACACCCATCCCCTTCTGATGAAGTCTGTCCTGCGGGAGCGGTGGGGCTTTGACGGGGTGGTCATCAGCGACTTTGGCGCGGTCAATATGCTCCTCTCCTTCCACCATACCACCGATGATCCCGCCGAGGCGGGCCTGTGGGCCATGGAGCACGGCGTGGACGTGCAGGTCCCCGGTCTGCCCGACCTGTGGACCCTCAAGCGCATGGTGGAGGAAGGGAAGCTCTCCATGGAGCTGGTGGACACCCTGACCCTCCGCATCCTGAAGCTGAAGGACGAGCTGGGGCTTTTGGATATGCCCAAGCCTGATGCCGAGACCATCCGACGCACCGTCCGTTCGGAGTCCCATAAGGCACTCGCCCGCGAGGCTGCCCGTAAGTCCATGGTCCTGATGAAAAATAACGGAGTTCTCCCCCTGAAGGCGACTCTGAAGCCTGGCCAGACCATCGCCGTGGTGGGCCCCAACGCCTTCAGTGCCCAGTTCGGTGACTATTCGCTTCCGAAATTTGATGTGAAAACTCCCGCCGAGGCCATTGCCGAGCGCGCGGAGCAGGCGGGGTGCTCGGTCATCACCGCCAAGGGCTGTGACGTGTTCGGCTCGGACACCTCGGGCTTTGCCGAGGCCGAAGCCGCCGCCCGAGAGGCGGATGCCGTGATCTGCATCATCGGCGGCAAGAGCATGAAGGGCTACGGCGTAGGCGGGGGAAGCGATGGGGGATCCATCCTCACCTGCGGTGAGGGCTGTGATATGCACGATCTCATCCCCGGAGGCCCCCAACTGGACCTGGTCCGCCGTATGATCGCCGTGGGCAAGCCCGTCACCATCGTCATGGTGGACGGCCGTCCCGAGACCCTCTTTGACGCAGGCGAGCAGTGCGATGCCCTGGTGGCCGCCTGGTATCCGGGCGAGGAGGGCTCTGCGGCCATGGCCGAGCTTCTGTTCGGAGATGCCAACTTCTCGGCAAAATTGCCCGTCACATTCCCCACCCATGTGGGTCAGACCGTGATCTACCACGATCGAGTCCCCAGCGCGGGGGGCTTCTACTGCCAGCCCGGTAATCCCGACCGTCCCGGCCGCGATTACGTATTCACCTCGCCCAAGCCCGCCTACGAGTTCGGCCACGGCCTGGGCTACTCCGAGCTTCGCTATAGCAATCTGACCGCCGCATATACCCCAAACGGTGTCCACGTTACGGTAGAAGTGGAGAACCTCGGCACCTACGATGCCGACGAGGCGGTTCTCTCCTTCATCCGCGACGAAGTGGCCACCTTCCCCCAGCCCGTCAAGAAGCTGTCCTCCATCAAGCGGGTTCTCATCCCCGCCGGTGAGACCGTGATGGTGGAGCTGGACATTCCCAAGGAGGAGCTTATGTTCACAGGCATCACCATGGAAAAACAGCTGGAAAAGGGCTGGTTTACCATCATGGTGGGCGGCCTGTCCACCCGCATCTACGCCGAGTAAAGGAGACTCTATGAGCTTCGAAGCCTATCATCAAGTTGAGCATGACATACAGACCTGCATCCGCCCGGGCAAAAGCCTCACCTTCACCTTCTCGGGCGATGGCTACAGGGACGCGAAACGCCTGTTCGTAACGGGGGAGACCAATATCTCCCCCTATTGGAAGACCGAGCCCGACTACCAGATGCTCTACCGCCGTATCGACGATTCTTTGCGAAGCGATATGGCCAACCACGATCGTTTTTGCCTGGATCTGTCGGGCGGCCCCTGCTCTTACCCCAAGATCGCCTTCAAAAAGCTGGTTTCCCCCTTCCGAACCCCCATGTTTTATCTGAATGACTGCACCAACCGCTGGAGCTTCGGTATCTCCGCCAAAGCAACGGATCTGAAGGTGTACGGCTATCTGCGGGTCTGCGTCGAGGTCCGCTATCGGAAGGAGGGGGTGGACCCCCATTCCACTGTCCCGACACCCGACGAGGTGTTTACCATCGACATTCCGGCGGGAAGCTACGACTGGCAGTCCCTCTGCCGTGAGATCGAGATCGACACCTACAACGTGGCCAACGTCGGCTACTACGCCGAGGGAGAGAACTACGAGGGTGAGATCTACCTGGAGGCCCCGCATTTTACCTCCGAGAGCGGTCATAACGTGGTGGGACAGTTCCTGCCCCACTCCGAGGACCGTCCCACCTTCAACTGGATGGGGCAGAATCTCTCCCGCGTCGAGTGGATCGGTCTCAAGGTGGACCTCAACGGACAAACCGTGTTCGACGGCGAGATCTTTGAGCGGTGCCACCGATTCTCGGAGGCCGAGATCCCCCTCCCCTCAGGATCGATCCGGGATGGGGAGAATACCATCACCTTCACCTGCACCTCGGATTATCGGGACGCGGCAGGCTACGTCATGGGTGAATGGGGCCTGATTACCGAGCAAGCAAGCGCGGTCATAGCTGTCCCCGAATGTGTGACGGCGGGGAAGCCATTTGCCGTCTGCGTGGAGGGGCGAAAAGGGGACACCATCACGTTCTCCTCTGATTCTGTAACGCTTGTCGGTGACGCCGTGCTCCAAAACGATGGCCTCAACGCCCTGCACCTGGTGTGCCATACCCCCGCCAATCACCTCACCTTTACCTTGAACGGGGAAGAATATACCATCCCCCGCTGTGTGGAGCGGGAGGATGATGGAGTCCTGACGGGTACGGGAGATCTGCTCTACCTATCGGTCAAGGAGGAGGACTTCACCAACTACCTCAAATGGTACCTCTCCCAACACGTGGGAAATATGCTCACCATCCGTCCCTCTTACCGTTGGAACGGCACGCGGACCATGAACTCCGAGCTGTACAGACAAACCGCCGCCTTTCTGGATTCCATGGACCTCTGCTACGCTCATATGCTGGACGGCCGTGAGCTCCCGGGATGTAATCAGAATCCCACCGTGGACGAGCTGGACACCCCCCATTTCCTGGGCCGTCAGAAGCACGAATTGGACGGTCAGTACGTCTACTGGGGAGATCGGGATATCACGGGAAAGATCTCCGAGCAGATGTTCTACGATCTGTACCTCCGCATGGGACGTGATTACGCGGAGCGGATGCATGACCGCTACATCCCCGAAAACGTGCAATATACCGCGGGCAGACAGTTGATTTTCCGCTCTCCCGTGGTGCCGAGCGATATGAAGGGTGCCGCCGAGGTGTTCATCCAAAGTCTCCGCAACGTCCGCAAGGGGACTCCCCGCCATACGGGGCCCTCTACCTTGTTCAAATACTTCTACCAGGCAGGCTTTCCCTGGGTGGGAGCCGAGCTCATGTATTCCCCCACTGAACTGACGATATCGGCCTTGCGCGGAGCCAACCGTGTCTACGGCGGCCGTACAGGCGGTCACCTGGCGGTCCAGTGGTCCACCTCTCCCCACGATACCGAATCCCGCTATCGCCGCTACCGCCTGGCTCTGTTCATCAGCTACATCCAGGGCCTGGATGAGATCAATACCGAGGAGGGTCTGTGGCGGTTGGAGGAGTATTATCACTACCACCACCGCTTCTCGGCCGCCTGTGAGAACCATACCCGCCAACAGCAGGATCTTTACCGCTATATCGCTTCCCATACCAGACGGGGCAATTTCTATACCCCCATTGCCTTTTTGAGCGGCCGCTACGATGGCTGGCGGGGCTTTGGCCGTCACGCCACCTGGGGAATCGGCCATTTTGGCTTCGGGGACATGGAGAAAGCCTGGGATCTGCTCACCTGCTTCTACCCCAAAAGCGTACTGAATGTTCTCTACGTCCACAATTGCCCCGACCGAGAGCTGGGCTACTACAGCGGCACCCCCAATGGCAACGTGGACATCCTCCCCATCGAGGCACAGGATTTCTCCGCCTACCGTCTGCTGATTGCCGCAGGCTACAACAAGGCCGAAGCGGAGGACCTGCCAAAACTCCGAGACTTCGTAACCCAAGGCGGCACTCTGCTCATCGGCTGGCCCCAGCTTTCGGTTACGGTTGACCGTGCCAAGCTGCTTGCCTATGACCACGAATATATCGACGGCAAGGAACGCCGCTTTGTAAGCGATACCTACGGCTCCCACCCCGTCAGTATTTGCGAGGAAGTCGAATATGACGACGTGCTGATCTACACCGATTCCCACAAGCCCTTGGTGGTGATCAAGCGTATGGGTGACGGATGCGTGTACTTCGTCAACGCCAAGGAATACGCCGGTTCTGCGGCCGTAGACCTGGCTTACCGTGAGACCATCGAAAAGCTGACCGCCGACTGCTTGTCGCAGGAAACCATCTACGCCAAGGGCGACCGAAACGTACAGCTTGCGGTGTACGAGCGGGAGGAGGGAAGCAGAGAAATCTACTTCATCGCCACCGATTGGCATAAGCCAAACCCGGACGGTTTCGGAACCCTTGTTTTGGGAACCGACGAGTATCAGATCCCCGTTCCGTGGGGACAGCTGGTCAAGATCGTCGCCCGAGATGACTGCGCCCTCTATCCCGAATCCGACGAGAATGAGGTCATTTCCCTGAACGGCTCCGCCGCCCGCGTACAAGGCGTTGGACAGGCCGTCTTCATCCTGTGCAGGGACGGTGAACGCAAGCGCATTGCGGTGGATTTCACCGAACAGTCCGTCCGAGAGATCCGCCTGGCCGAATAAGGCGGTAAAACCGAAAGAAACGGAGACTTATATGATTGAAAACAGACTATGGTATAATACCCCGGCGGGGGATTGGAATCAAGCCCTCCCCGTGGGCAACGGCAGGCTGGGCATGATGGTGTTCGGCGGTGTCGGCGAGGAGCGGATCCAGCTCAACGAGGAGACATTTTGGTCCGGCTGGGAATACCCCGAATACGATAACCCTGAAACCCTGGAGCACCTGGACGAGATGCGTCAACTGGTCTTCGAGGGCAAATACACCGAGGCCCAAAACCTCTGCAACCGCTATCAGATCTGCCGAGGCCGAGGGGACGTGGACGCGGAGGGAGCCTTCGGCTCCTATCAGACCGCAGGTGACCTCTACGTGACTCTGCCCGCAGGGAAGGAGGACGGCTACCGCCGTGAGCTGATCCTGGACGAGGGCCGCGTGGCGGTCACCTGCGGGGATTCCAAGCGGGACTACTTCGTCTCCCCCGCCTACAATACCGCCGTAATCCGTATCAGCGGATGTACCGACGGGGCGAAGATCCGCTATGAGCGAAGAAACGCCGCCATCATTTACAGCCAAAACGAGATCACTGCCGAGGGCTATTTGCCCACCCACTACGCGGTGCTCATCCGCCATGAAAAACGGGACGGGGATCTGTATATCTACCTCACCGCCGCCACGGATTACAAGTCGGACGAAAACCCCATGCAGGTCTGCCGTGAGACCCTGGACAACGCTATGAAGGCGGGCTACGAGGCTTTGCGTGATGACACCAAGGCGTATTTCGCTGAAATCCTGGGCCGCGCCTCCATTGCGTTCCCCCATTCGGGCTCCATGGTAGATATGCCTACCGACCGCCGCATCGCCAACCCTGAGGGCGACGTGGGCCTGGTGGAGCTTTACTTTAACTTCGGCCGCTACCTGCTGGCCGCCGCCTCCCGCGGAAAACTCCCCTCCAACCTGCAGGGCATTTGGTGTCAGGACTACCGCGCCCCCTGGAGTGCGGATTACCACATCAACATCAATATCCAGATGAACTACTGGTTTGCCGAGATCTGTGATATGCCCGAGCTCATCGAACCCTTCTTCAATCTCATCCGTACGATGGCCAAGGCGGGGGAGCATACCGCCCGCGTTTCCTACGGCTGTCCCGGTTGGGTCGCCCATTTCACCACCAACCCTTGGGGCTATACCGCCCCCGGCCTCAGCCCCCTGTACGGTGCCTTTGCCGCGGCGGGTGCCTGGTGCCTCCGCCACGTCAAGGAGCGTTGGCTGTACAGCGGTGACTCTGCCATCCTGCGGGACTTCTACCCCATCATCCGAGGGGCCTCCGAGTTCTTCTGCGCCTACCTGGTCAAAGACCCCCGCAACGGCTACCTGGTGACCGTGCCCGCCTCCTCTCCCGAGAACAGCTTTGTCAGCCCCACCGACGGCAACCACGTCAACGTCTGCGCGGGCCCCACCATGGATACCAGCATCATCCGCGAACTCCTGGAATTCAACCTCACAGCCGCCGAGATCGTCGGGGAAGATGGGGCTTTCGTCCAAAAGCTGCAGGATACCCTGGATCGACTCATGCCCCTCCGTGTCGGCCGATTCGGTCAGATCATGGAATGGCCCGAGGAGTTCGAAGAGTGTGAGCCGGGGCATCGTCATATGTCTCACCTCTACGGGCTCTACCCTGCTTGTGAGATCCGCCAGTCCACTCCCGAGCTGTTTGAGGCCGCCAAGAAGACCATCGAACGCCGCCTGGCTCACGGCGGAGGCCATACAGGCTGGTCCCGCGCTTGGATCATCAATTTCTTCGCTCGCCTGGCCGACGGCGAGGCGGCCCATGACAACGTCATCGCCCTGTTCAAGCACAGCACCCTGTCGAATCTGTTCGATAATTGCCCCCCCTTCCAGATCGACGGCAACTTCGGCGGTACGGCAGGCATCGCGGAGATGCTCCTGCAGAGCCACGACGGTTTCATTGACGTTTTGCCCGCCCTTCCCAAGGCCTGGAAGGACGGCCGCTTTGAGGGCTTTAAGGCCCGCGGTGGCTATAAGGTATCGGCCGAATGGAAGGATGGACGGGTGATTCGTTGCTCGGTTGCAAACCCGGACGGCAAGCCGTTCCGCATCCGCATCAACGGGCAAATGCTGGAATCTACCCAAAATATGGAATGGACGGAATAAGATCATGACCAGATATCAACCTCTGAACAATAACATCGTAGGAGACGGCTTGCAAGAAACATATTATTCCAACCGTTACCTTTACGAAGGCAATACCGGTGCCTATATCATGGCGGGCGACCGCCCCCACCTGCGCTTCTGCCGTAAACGCTGGATCTTCGGCACCCTCCGTATGTTCCTCCGCGGCCGTCCGCTGGACGAATTTGAGGACGTGCGTATGGAGTACGGTACCTGTACGGTGCGCTGGACCATCCGTGACGGGGAGAATACCTTGAATCTTACCGTTACAACTCCCGGTGACGGCCTGGGTTTTGTGGTCCGTGCCGAGCCCGAGACCGAGATCTCCTTCCTCTATCGGGGCCTCGTCTATAAGGAACCCATGAAGGGCTGGGGCACCTCCACGGAATGGAATCTCTGCATCTTCTCGGGGGATCAGGACCTTCTGAAAACCGAGTTCGACCCCGCCTGGATGACCGATAATCGGTCGGGGCGGGAAGGGGAAATCTGCTACCTGGAAAATCCCGTCCTTGACTCCCGGATCGGATATGCAAGCCGTGTATACCTCGTCACCGACGGAGTATGCGAGGAAGCCGACGGCGTGATCTCGGGAACCTTCCGAAACTACGTAGCCGTGTCACCCACCGTCCCCGAGGATCCCGCCACCCTCTTTGCGGCAGGACTTGCCCGCGCCGAACGCCTGGCCAATACCCTGGAGGTTCACACCCCCGACGAATACATCAACTCCGCCGCCCGCTCCGCCGCGGCAGAGGTGGATGCCGCCTGGCACCCGCCGAAATCCATGCACGGCAATATGTGCTGGAGCCAGCCCCTGGTAGGTTGGATGATGCACGGTCAGCATATTCTGGGCTATCATGACCGTAGCCGGGCTACCTTGAAGGCCTACCAAAAGGCCCAGATCAAGGAAGATACCAAGCGTGACTACATCCGCGATCCCAACGGTGTCCTGCCCACAAACGAATCCCGCTTCTACGGACAGGGCTACATCGCGGAGGATCAGATGTTCTACAATATGCAGACCCAGTTCTTCCATCAGATGATCTCGGCCTGGCGCTACAGTGGCGACCGTGAGTTGGGAGATACCCTGCGGGATATGCTCCGCCTGCATCTCCGCCGTGAGGACGAGTGCTTCGACCCCGAGGGAACCGGCCTCTACGAAAGCGTCATCAATACCTGGCCCACCGACAGCGTCTACACCCCCGGCGGAGCCGTGGAGGAGACCTGCTACGTCTACTACGCCTATAAGGCCCTGGCCGAGCTGACCGACGGCGAGGAGCGGATCGCCTGCGAGCGCAAGGCCGAGAAGATCAAAAAGGCCTTCATGGAAAAGCTGTGGATCCCCGAACGCGGCTACCCCGGGGCCTTCGTGGAGTACAGCGGTCAGCACCGTCTGCACCCCGATGCCTGGATCTATTCCGCGTTCCTCCCCATCGAGTGCGAGCTGGTGGACGGCTTTGAGGCCGCGCAGAACGTGGATTATCCCCGCTGGGCCCTCAAACGGGACGAAAAG
The DNA here is from genome assembly GCA_964427175.1 of uncultured Clostridium sp. GTDB lineage: Bacteria > Bacillota > Clostridia > Oscillospirales > CAG-272 > CAMEON01. The sequence goes on from CAYRTP010000003.1 coordinate 13,801, forward strand.
GGGCTGTATTGGATCTCCAACTGGACCCCCGGCATCTGGTCGGTGCGGGAATGTTCCTCGGGTGAGAATATGCAGTTGGCCATCGCGGGCTTTAAGGCAGGGAAGACCGACGAGTCGGTGGCCGTCCTGTCGGGCATGGCCAAGCGATCCCTGGACAAGATCTCCCCCGGCGACCTCTCTTTCCCGGTCACCGAGCCCGCCACACAGACCGCACGTGCCATCGTGGAGGGCCTGTTCGGCTACCGTCCCGACTACCCCAACGGCCGCGTAGCCTTCCACCCCTCCATTCCCGCGTCCTGGGAGAAGGCCTCTATCAAGACGGGAGATTTCGACCTGCGCTATACCCGTGACGGCATGACGGTTACCCTGACCCGTCCCGCCCACGTCACCCTCCGTATGCGCCTGTACGCCGAGGAGCTGATCTCGGTCGAAGGTGCCAAGGACTGGAAACTGATCCCCGCTATCGGCGGCATGGTACTGGAAGCCGATATGGGCTATACCGACTCTGCCGAGCTAAAGCTGACCGTGAGGGGCTTCCGAGACTTCGATCCCCCCGAGGAGCTGACCGAGCTTCCCACCGATGTGACCGACATCTACGATCCCCAAGATTCCGCCGCCACTCCCTACGGTCACCACATGATGTTCCGTAAGACCTCGGGCGGTTGGTATCGGGAAATGCGCCTGAACCTGGGGCAGAATCCCGCCGAGACCGAGCTGGTGCGTAAGCAGAGGGAGCCCATCCCCGTCGGTGCGGAGTTTGAGACCATCGACCTCACGGCCTGCATGAACGCCGACGTTCGTGAGATCTTCAAGCAGCAGTACCTCTCTCCCCGTCCCGCCCGCGGCTGTCACGCCGAGATCGGCTATGACGGCTACTCCCTGTGGACGTTCCCCTTCTGGGATATCCGCCCCCACGAGATGGAGATGGACCGTTGCGGTATCCTGAAAAGTGAAGCGGGCGTACCCGTGTCCATTGCCGAAGGGAAGCAGAACGCGGTATTCACCAGCCTGTGGGATAACTACCCCGACCGAGTCACCATCCCCGTGAACCGAGAGGGAAGAATGGCCTTTATAGCCGTCTCGGGCTCCACCAATCCCAACCTCTGCGGCATTGAGAACGCCCGCTTGACCTTCCGCTACGGAGACGGAACTGAGGAGAGTTTGCCCCTGGTCAACCCCCGTAACTATATCCAGCTCACCCCCTACCCCGAGCGAGCCCCCACCAAGGGCTACGAGGAGCGCCGCGACGTATTCAATCAATATGACGAAGACCTCCTGGCAGACTTCACCCCCGAGGTCCTGTGGCTGGGCGAGAAACTGCGGACCCTGGTGATCCGCTGGCCCATGAAGACAGGAGCCGTGTTGGAATCCGTCACCATCGAGACCACCTGCCCCGACGTGGTGGCCGGTATCATGGCCATTACCATCGCCAAATTGTAATACCGGGAACTCATTTTTAGAGATTCCCATTAAAACTTGATTTACGAAAGGAAATATACACCATGAAACTTCGCGCTCCCGCATATCCTCTCATCAACGTTGACCCCTATTTCTCGGTCTGGTCCATGGCTGACCGCCTCCACGACGCTCCCGTCAAGCATTGGACAGGGGCTGATAACACCCTCATCGGTGTCTGTTCGGTGGACGGCGAGGAAAAGCTGTTCATGGGCATTTGCAACAAGCGCGCCAAAATGGAGCAGGTCTCGGTGGATGTGGATGCCCTCACCACCACCTACGTGTTCACCGACGGCAAGATTAACCTGACCGTCCGCTTTACCACCCCCCTGCTCCCCGATGACCTGGCCCTCATGACTCGTCCCGTGGGCTACATCGCCCTGTCCTATACCTCGGTCGACGGCGCTGACCACAAGGTTTCGGCTACCGTCCTGGCCTCCGAGGAATACGTCATGGACAAGCGGGGCGACGACACCACCGAGCGAGAGACTTTGACCGTAGCGGGTATGCCCACCGTCAAAATGGGCAAGACCAACCAAATGCCCCTAAACCGTTCGGGCGACAATCTCCGCATCGAGTGGGGATACCTCTACCTCACTGCCCCGAGCGGCGAGGTCTCCCACTTTATCTGCGACGAGGAAAAGATGGGCTACATCATGGGCACCGTCCCCATGACCGCCGAGGAGATTTCCCTGCTTCTGCTGGCCTATGATGACTGCGGTGCCTCCATTCAGTATTTCGGTGAGACCCTGACCTCGGTCTGGAACCAAAACGGGGAGACCATCGAGGCCGCCATCGAGGCCGCCTACCGCGAGTATCCCGCTCTCATGGCCCGTTGCAACATCTTTGCCGACAAGCTCTACACCGATGCCGTCAAGGCGGGCGGCGTCCAGTACGCCGAACTGCTCTCCCTGGCCTACCGTCAGGTCATTTCGGCCCACAAGTGCGTGCCCGACACCGAGGGGAAGATCCTCTTTGTCTCCAAGGAGTGCTTCTCCAACGGCTGCGCCGTCACGGTGGACGTATCTTACCCCTCCATCCCCATGTTCTTGCTCTACAATCCCGAGCTGGTCAAGGGCATGATGCGCCCCATCTTCCGCTACGCTGAGAGCGATGCCTGGGCCTTTGACTTTGCGCCCCACGATGTCGGTCAGTACCCCCTGGTCAACGGCCAGGTCTACGGCAATAACGAGCTGCACAACCAGATGCCCGTGGAGGAGTGCGGCAATATGCTGGTCATGGTCGCCACCACCGCCATCGCGGACGGGGATATCTCCTTCGCCGAGTCCCATTGGAGCACCCTGGAGAACTGGGTAAAGTACCTGCTCCGCTACGGCAAGGATCCCGAGAATCAGCTCTGCACCGATGACTTCGCCGGCCATCTCGCCCACAACTGCAACCTGTCCATCAAGGCCATCATGGGCGTAGCCTGTTTCGGTATCCTGAACCGTATGAAGGGGTGTAAGGACGAATACGCTCACTACATGGCAGAGGCCCGCCGCATGGCCAAGTCCTGGGCCGAGCGCGCCGCCAACGGCGACGGCTCCTACCGTCTAGCCTTTGACCGTCCCGGCACTTACTCCATGAAATACAACGCCGTCTGGGACAAGCTGTTCGGCACCCACATTTTCCCCGCCGAGCTGCTGGAGAGCGAGGTTCAGACCAATTTCGCCCGCTTCAAGCCCTACGGTATGCCCCTGGACAACCGCGCCGACTACACCAAGTCCGACTGGCTGGTATGGACGGCCACCCTGCTCCAGAGCGGCACCGACTTCGAGCGCTACATCGCTCCCCTGTGGACCTCCTTCCACTTCACCAAGCACCGCGTCCCCATGACCGACTGGTACGATACCATCACCGCCGAGCATCACTCCTTCCAGAACCGTACCGTCCAGGGCGGCCTGTTCATCAAGCTCCTGGAATGGTCGGGCAAGATGAAGCTGTAATTGGCAAACTCAACTTTGGTGGGGTCAAGGGGCTTTTGGAAAAGGTTCTTTGGAATCCCCAAAACTTTTAAGGTTAAGGGAACCTCTAAAAATTCCCAGAGGTTCCCATACGTGAAATTCGAGGCAGGAATGCGATTCGCCGCTCTGATTCCATTTTTTCGCCGTTGAATCGCAAAATTTAATACTGGGAACAAATTTTTAGAGGTTCCCGGTATGGAGAAACATCATGAATCCAATTGAGAAAGAACAAATCGAATCCACCGAAAATCTCCCCCATAAGGACGTAACCGTCACCTTTGACCGCGAGCCCACCCGCACCATCAATCCGCTGTTGTTCGGAGATAACCTGGAGCATACCCGCGGCTGTATCAACGGCGGTCTTGCGGCAGAGATCCTGCGGAACCGCAAATTCATCGGCCATTCCTCACGGTACGGATGTGCCCACGAGTGGTATCCCATTGGCAAAAAAGCCTTCTTTTCCTTCGGTGCTCCCTATACCCGCCATGCCGAGGGCTACAGAATGTGGAGACAGCACGAGCGCAACGCCCAGTATATCACCAACTATCAGGCAGAGGTTGCGGGCTTCGGGCAGAAGGACCTCTACCTTCGTCCTAAAACCGAATATCAGTTCGAGCTGGCCGCCAAGGCCACGGCGGAGACCGAGGTGACCGTCCGCCTCCTGGACCATGACGGCACGGTCTACGACAGCCAAACCCTGGTTGTCGGATGCGGGGACTATGCCGAGCAGTCCCTGACCCTTTATGCCCCCCGTGAGGACTGGGAGGCACGGCTGGAGATCACCTTTGAGACAGATTGCACCCTCATGATCGGTGCCGTTTCCCTCATGCCCGCCGATCATTTCCACGGAATGCGCCGTGACGTGATCGAGAAAATCAAGGAGCGGGGCATCCGTCTGCTCCGTTGGCCCGGCGGTAACTTCGCGGGGGAATACAACTGGAAGGACGGCCTGCTCCCGCGGAATATGCGGGCTCCTCTTCAGTCCTACCTGTGGCTGGAGACCCAACCCCACACCAATGGCTATGACTTCCACGAGATCAATACCGACGATTTCATAGCCCTCTGCCGTGAGATCGGCGCACAGCCCTTCATTACCCTCAATCCCACCTGGAATACTCCCGAGGAGAGTGCCCAGTGGGTGGAATACTGCAACGGCGACGAGAATACCCCCTACGGAAAGCTCCGCGCCGAGCGAGGCCATGCCGAGCCCTACAACGTGCAGTTCTGGTCCCTGGGCAACGAGGCGGGCTACGGACACATGGAGGGAGCCAATACCGCCGACGGCTACGCCAAGGTGGTCCGCGAGCACGCCGAGCAGATGTTGAAGGTCTCCCCCAATCTGACTCTTTGCTCCTCGGGGCCCTATCCCAATCAGGACTGGGTCAACGCCTCGGCCAAGGCCATGGCGGATATCGTCCCTTTAGTCTCCCTGCATAACTACACCAACTATCCCGCCTACATGAATCCCGACACCCGAGGCCGGGAATACACCGCCTTTATTGGTGAGGTGGAGGGAAGTAATCTGGACCGCATCCGCCTCATGCGGGAGCAGCTCGGGGACAGCCACGTCCAAATCTCCTTCGACGAGTGGAACGCCTGGTACGCCTGGTATCGTCCGGGCAGCGTCACCGAGGGTATTTTCGTGGCGGCATTCATGAATATGATGTTCCGAAACGCCGATCGGTACAATATCGGTCTGGCCTGCCACTTCGAATCGGTGAACGAGGGTGCCATCATGGTCCATCCCGACCGAGCCGAATTGGCCCCCGCAGGACAGGCCTTCTCCCTCATGAAGCACCACGCAGAGGGCCTTGTCTGCGCCCTGGAGCAAGACGTGGTCGCCACCCGTAAGGGGACGGTGCTGACCTGTACCCTGGTCAATCGCTCCTACGATCATGAGAAGAAGTTCAGCCTGGAAAAATACGGCGAACTGACCTCGGCGGTTCTGTACGCCTCCGAGGATGTGGTCCCCGGCTCGGAATTCACGGTAACCGACCTGCCCGTGCAGATGACCGAGGATGCCTTTGAGCTGGTCCTGCCCGGCCACAGCATGGCACAACTGCAGCTGAAGCTGTCCTGAAGGTAATTGGAAGAACATATGGATTCATTACGCTTTGCATTGGAAGCCGTAGCCCCCATCATCCTCATGGTGGCCATCGGCTACTGGATCAAGCGGGCAGGACTGCTGACCGCCGATATGGCCAAGATCATCAATAAGCTGGTCTTCCGCATCTTCCTGCCCTCCATGCTCTTTTTGAACGTCTATAAGATTCAAAGTTTGTCGGATATCGAGCTGGATTACATCCTGTACGCCGTAATCGCCATTACAGCGGTCTTCGCCCTGGGGATCCCCGGTGTGATGTTGGTCACCCCGCGTGGGGACCGCCGCGGAGCCCTGCTCCAGGCCTGCTTCCGTTCGAATTACGCCTTGATCGGTATCCCCCTGGCCGCATCTCTGTTCGGACAGGAAGGTGTCTCGGTGGCAACCCTCCTGTCAGCGGCCTCCATCCCCCTGTTCAATATCCTGGCGGTCATCAGCCTGTCGGTGTTCGGAAAGGGAGAGCAAAAGCCCAGCGTCAAAAAGATCCTGCTGGGCATCATCAAAAATCCCTTGATCCAAAGCATCCTGCTGGGCATTATCGTCCTCGGGGTGAGAATGGTCTTTGTAGAACAACAGATCGACTTCCGCCTGACCCAGCTGGGGCCCCTCTATACCGTCCTCGGCTACCTCTCCAACCTGGCCACCCCCTTGGCCCTCCTCATGCTGGGTGTTCAGTTTGAGTTTTCCGCCGTGAAGGAGATGAAAAGGGAGATCCTGTTCGGAACTCTGATCCGCACCGTCCTGGTCCCCCTGCTGGGCTTGGGCATCGCCTACGGATTCTTCCGCGCCTCCTTTGACGGTGCCAAATTCGCCGCCCTTGTGGCACTGTTCGCCACCCCCGTGGCGGTGTCCAGCGTCCCTATGGCCCAGGAGATGGGTGCCGATCACACCCTGGCAGGTCAGCTCGTGGTTTGGACCACCCTGATCTCCTCGGTTACGGTCTTTGCCGCCTCCTTTCTGTTGAAGCTGGCGGGTATATTCTGACAAAAAAAGCCTCACAAACGCGAAAAACGCTTGTGAGGCTTGATTTTTAGTGAGTCAAAAGCAGCATAGCCACGAACAGCAGGGCAATGACCCAGGAGCTTGCCTTGATCTTTTTGATGTCTCCGCAGAACACGCTGATGACGATGTAGGAGATCAGACCGAAGGCGATACCGTAGGAGATGTTGTAGGTGAAGGGCATGATGGCCAAGGTCAGGAACCCGGGAACCGAGGTCTTGAAGTCGTTCCAATCAATGTTCTTGATGGAAGCCATCATGAGGATACCCACGTAGATCAGAGCCGCGGCAGTCGCACAGCTGGGAACCAGCTGGGCGATGGGGCTCAAGAACATGGCGATGAAGAAGAAGATGCCGCAGAATACCGAGGTCAGACCGGTACGACCGCCGGCGGCAACGCCTGCGTTGACCTCGCTGAAGGTGGTGACGGTGGAGGTACCGCAGATGGCACCCGTGGTGGTGGCGATGGCATCCGAGAGCATACCCTCGTTCATGTTGAGGGGCTCGCCCTTCTCATCCAACAGGTTGGCACGCTCGCAGGCGGCGTACAGAGTGCCCAGGGTGTCGAACATATCCACCATGCAGAAGGCCAGAGCCGTGGTGACGATGGTCAGGATCAGATTGGCGCTTCCGTGCTCATCAATGAAAGCCGAGAAGTCAAAACCATCCTTGAACACGGCAAAGAGGGACTGGGTACCGAAATCACGGAACGCCTGCAGGGGGCTGATGAGGTTGAGGTTCAGGTTCGCGTAAAAGCCGTCAACCGTGAGACCCAGCAGGTAGTAGAGAGCCATACCGCCCATCACGCCGATGAGCACCGAGCCGCGGATGTTCTTGTGAGACATGATGACAATGGCGAGCAGGGCCACAATGGTGACCACCATGGGCATGATGTCGCCCCAGGATTGATTCAGCAGGTTGAAGGAGGCCAGATCCACGCAGGTGGACTCATTGTGCACCACGATGCCCGCGTTCTGCAGACCCAGGAGGGCGATGAACAGGCCGATACCCGAGGGGATCGCCGCCAGCACCGCGTGGGGAAGGGCATCAAAGATCTTTTTGCGCAGACCGGTGACGGTGAGCAGGATGAAGGCCAGACCCTCCAGGAGCACCAGCACCAGCGCGTTGGCATAGGACAGACCGAAGCCAATGCAGACCGTGTAGACGAAAAAGGCGTTCAGACCCATGCCGCTGGCCTGTGCCAGGGGCAGATTGGCGAGCAGACCCGCCAGGACGGTGCCCACCACCGCCGAGATGGCGGTCGCAATGTAGATGGCCCCGTAGGATACCCCCAGGGGATTGGACCCGTCACCGAAGGGATCCGAGAACATATTGGCGTTGACCATCAGAATGTACACCATGGCGAAGAAGGTGGTCATGCCGGCCATGAATTCGGTCCGCACCGATGTCCCGCGCTCTTTCAGCTTGAAAAAACGTTCCATAATTGTTGACTCCTTGTCTGTCGGTATTCTTAAAAAAACCGAAACGGCCGCCTGGAAAGCTCGTGCGGCCGAAATACGTCGGTTTTTGTTGGGTCCATTATAGCACAATACCGTCGAAAATGCAAGAGCTTTTGAAGAAAAAAGCGAAGAAATTGCCCCGCAATGCTATTTGGGACTCGACAAAAAGGAAAAAGTATGGTATAATGATCTCGACACACCTCGTCTCCCATCACTTGTGAAAGGAACTCATCCGCCATGAATCGTTGCGAACGTGTAAAAGCCGCCATTCATCATCAAAATACCGATCATATTCCCAGCTGTATCCACCTGGCCGGCGACGGTGCCGCCGCCTACATGGACCGCCTCTACGACCGCTATACCGATCAGCGCATCCGCGATCTCTGCGAGAAAGGGAAGCTCTCCCGCCAGCACGCCACCTACTACGGTATGGGCAACCACGTCCTGCCCATCGGCTGTCCCTGGTGGGGCTGGCATGACCTCCCCGCCGACTATTTCGCACCCGACGCTCCCGGCTTCCTCCCCAAGACCAGAGGCTACGGTAGTTACGAGCAGTTCGCGCAGACCATCCAAGACATCAAGGAGCATACCGATGCCTACGTCCTGGTCACCATCTGGGGCAGTCACTTTGAAAAGGCTAACTTCGCCCGCGGCATCGAAAACTTCCTGGCAGACATGGCGGGTGAGCCCGAATACGCTCAAAGTCTTCTGGATTTCATCATCCATAAAAACCTGGTCATGCTGGAGAATATCGTGCATATCCCCGGTATCGACGGTATCCTGTTGGGAAGCGATTGGGGCTCCCAAAAGGACCTGCTCATGTCTCCCAACACCTGGCGGGAGATGATCGCTCCCGGCGAGCAGAAGGAGTATGACCTGCTCCACGAGGCAGGCGTGGACGTGTGGGTCCACTCCTGCGGCGATATCCGTAAGATCATGCCCGATCTGTCCAATATGGGCGTGGACGTTCTCAATCCCATCCAGCCCGAGTGCATGGATATCTATAAGCTCAAGGACGATTTCGGCCATAAGATGACCTTCTGGGGCGGCATCAGCACCCAGCGGACTCTCCCCTACGGTACCCCCGAGGAGGTGGCCGCCGAGACCCGTCGGATCGCCGCCTATATGGCCAAAAACGGCGGATTCATCACCGCCCCCTCCCAGGAGATCCAGGCCGACGTTCCCTTTGAGAACCTTTGTGCCTTGATCGACACCGCCAACTCTTTGTAAGCTGATCCCCACATACGCACACCCCAAAATTTTTACGCGGAGGAATCGTATATGAAGTATCTACCCTACGTCAACGTCAAAATGGGAACCAAATCCCATGTCCGCCGTTCCTACGGCAACACCCTGCCCCTGACCCAGATCCCCTTCGGTATGGCGGCCTACTGCATCCAGACCGAAAGCCGTTCGGGTTGGTTCTACCACCCCGACCACGAGTTCTGTGAGGGTGTCCGCCTCACCCACCAGCCCAGCCCCTGGATCAACGACTACGGCACCTTCCTGATGACACCCCAAAACGACGTAGTGGCGGATACCACCGACCGTGCCTGGTCGGGCTACCGCATCCAGGACTCTGTCCAGCGTCCCGATTACCTGAAGCTGACCTTCCTGCGCTCCAATTGTACCTTTGAGCTGACCCCCACAGAGCGGTGCTCGGCCCTCCGCCTCACCTTTGGGGATGGCCGCCCCGCATACCTCTCCTTCCTGCCCGTCAAGGGGAACTATTCCTACCGCTTCGATGCCGCTACCAATACCCTCTATGGCATTACAGACGGCCACTCGGGAGATCTGTCGGTGAACTTCCATATGTACTTTGCCGTCCGTTTCCTGGGTGATGTGGTAGACCACGAGCGCACCTACGCCAAGGGCGAGAATCATATGGCCTGCATCCACGTAGCCCTCAAGAACCGCGTGGTGGAGGCACGGATCGGTACCTCCTACATCAGCCATGAAATGGCAGAGGCCGCCATCGACCGCGAGTGCGGAGCTCTTTCCCTGGAGACCCTGCGGAATATGGCCGAGAATAACTGGGAAGAAAAGCTCCACCGCATCGAGATCGAGACCGATAACGAGGAGCAGATGAAGACCTTCTATTCCTGCCTCTACCGTCCCTTCCTGTTCCCTCATAAGGCCTACGAGCTGGACTTTGACGGCAACCCCGTCCACTATACCCCCTGTGACGGTCAGACCCGTCCCGGTGTCCGCTATACCGATAACGGCTTTTGGGACACCTACCGCACCGTCTACCCCCTGTACACCCTCATCGCCCGTGAGGAGTTTGCCGAGATACTGGAGGGCTTTGTCACCGACTACCTGGAGTGCGGCTGGCTTCCCAGATGGCCCTCCATCGGTGAGGTGGGCTGTATGCCCAGCACCTTGATCGATGCCGTGATCGCGGAAGCCGCCGTCAACGGTATCGGTTCCCGTGAGGTACTGGAGAACGCCCTCAAGGGTATGCTCCACCACGCCAATAACGAATCGGAGGATCCGCGCTACGGCAGAAACGGCGCTATCTCCTATCTGAAGTACGGCTTTGTGCCCCGCAACGAACAGCGCGAATCGGTCAATCTGACCCAGGACAGCGCCTACGGCGATTGGTGCATCGCCACCGTAGCCAAGGTGCTGGGCCATGATGAGCTGGTGGACGAGTATATGGCCCGCTCCAAGAACTATAAGAATATCTTCGATCCTGCCACGGGCTTCATGCGCGGCCGTGACACCGAGGGGAAGATGGCCGAATTCTTCGACCCCTGCGCCTGGGGCGGTGAGTATACCGAGGGCTCCGCATGGCAGAATTCCTTCGCGGTTCCCCATGACGTGGAGGGCCTGGCCGAGCTCCACGGAGGCAGGGAAGCTCTGATCGCCAAGCTGGACGAGCTGTTCAATACGCCCCCCGCATACCGTGTGTTTGGGTACGGCGGTGAGATCCACGAGATGACCGAGATGGCCCTGGTGGATTTCGGTCAGATGGCCATCTCCAATCAGCCCTCCTTCCACCTGCCCTTCCTGTTCTCCGCCCTCGGGGACCAGGCCAAGACCGATTACTGGGTCAAAAAGCTGGCCGAGGAAGGCTTCAACTCGAGCTCCGCGGGTTTCCCGGGTGACGAGGACAACGGCACTACCGCCGCCTGGTACATCTTCGCCACCATCGGTCAGTACCGCCTGTGTCCCGGTAAGACCGAGTGGATCCCCTGCCAAAGACTTGTCAAATCGGTCAAGATCCTGGGTAAGGAGATCTGATTCCATACGCCGAAAGGGCTGCCTTATTTAAGGCGGCCCTTTCGGCGTAATGTTAACCTTTCTGATAGAACAGGGGCGTGCTGATCACACCGGTACGGCGCAGGCGGTATTCGTAGGTCCAGGCAGAACCGCTGGTCACCCAGGAATTGGGCCCCAGCCAACTCATCCGCTCGTCCGCGTTATGCACGTCACCGAAGCAGTTGCGGCGGGTGATGTAAGACGTGATTGAGACCGTGTGCTCCCCCGCGGTAAGCCGACCCAGATCCGCAACGTAGGGCGGGTATGCCACCATGGCCTTCCGCTCACCGTCCACCGCTACCGTATTGACCGCGGCGGTGTAGTGGGGAATACGCAGAAGAAGATCCTGCTCCTCGGCGCACGTCATGGGAATGTGGTAGGAAACCGCACCGCCGTAGAAGGGAAGCCCCTGATAGGTCAGATCCGAGAAGCCCAGCGTCTCGGGAAGCGCGGTGACGGTCAACTGTCTGCCTACCACGCGAACACCGAAATCACCCAGCAAATACATGGCTTCGCAATCGGTCCGCTCCGCAAAGGGGAAGGTCACGCGAAGGACATTGTCCCCCTTCTTCAGCGCGGGCAGAGCCACCTTTTCAATGGAGCGATCCACGTAGTAGCCCTCGGGTGTGGCGTTGACGGCCTCGCCGTTCCAAAGAATGGTGGAAATATCGGGATTCTCCAAGGCAAGATAAGGCTTTTCGTAGTCGATCTCGCTGTGGATGGTGAACTCCACCGTCACGGTGTGCTCGGCGGGCTTGGCCTCCACCACCCAGGGCTGGGTTCGGTAGCCGGGGAAGTCGAATCTGCGGCGGAATGCCGCGTCGATCCGCAGAATGTTCTCGGGACCGACCAATTCCTCGTCATCCACCCCGTAGCGGGCGGTGTCCAGCAGGAGCACGTTGGGCTCGGAAAGCGTGTAGGGAACCGTCGCGGGAACCGCCAGCTCCATTTCCACAGGCCGTGACATGGAGTTCGGCTCAAGATCGCAGGCTTCCTCGGAATCCTCCAGGAAGATCAAAGCGGAATCATAGTCAAAGAAGTGGAGATGCAGGAGGGTCCGACCGCCCTCGTGGCTGTATCGGATGGGCTTGATCTCCCCCGTGATGGTGTCCCACAGTTGAGGCTTGCAGAGGCCCTTTACGTATACGCGAAGGTGCTGGTCCCGTGCCACGTCCTTGTTGTAGGGCTCGGTGCAATGGGAGATGAATAGCCAGCGGCCGTCCGTATCCTGACGGATCTGATGGATCAGATTGGTGGTCAGAGCACCGCTGCGCTCGCGGATCTCGACGGTCCGATCCTCATACAGCTCCTCCAAAATGGCCCCGCGGCTGAACGCGACCTGACGGGAGCTGTCAAAGAGGGCTTTTCCGCGGTTCGAGGGTACCGCATCCTCGTACTTGGGCGCGTCCCCCATGAATACCAGCTTGCCGCCGTCGGCCTTGAAGGCCTCCAAACGATCCAGCGTAGTGGCGCGCAGAGTCTCACACTCGGGGACAATCACCACGTCGTAAGCCATTTCACCCACGCACAGAGGCGCACCGCCCGCAGGACACTGGGCAGGGAAGGTGGATTCACAGATATAGTCAAAGTCAATGTTGCCCGTCAAAAGCCAGTTCGTGATATTATGGAAGTTCTCATCCATCTTGTCCCGTACCAGCTGGGTCTGCTCGTTGGGACCCCAATGGAGCCAGTAGCTCTCCACGGGATGGATCACCGCCACCTTCACCAGGGGCTTACCGCGGGTCAGCGCGGTATTGACACGGCCAAAGTGGTCCTCCACGTAGCTGTACTCCTTGTACCAGGAGGATTGGTAGGAAATGGAGGCGGGATAGTCCCGCTTGGCGGTCCCCTTCATGGATACCCAGGACAGGTGGGGAACCCGCACCGTCACGCCCAGAGCGGCCTGCCAGTCACCGTGGAGCTTGTGCCCGCGGAAATCAAAGTCCCAGCCCGTCACGCCGTACAGCTCGCTCATCATGCCGGGACGGCCGTACTGGTGGACCGCAGACTGACATTGCTTGGCGGTGGTGAACTCAAAGGCCGCGCAGAGCATATCAATGCCGGGTATGCCGAAGGAGCGGTAGGAGCGCATACAATCACCGATGGCGGCGGTCTGGGAGCGGAGGGATGCCTCCTCCATCATGTGACCCGTCAGCTCAATGCCGTGGGCCTTGCACCAATCTCCGCAGGTATCGGCAAAGGCCTCCGCAAACCGCTCGGAAACGTGATCGTGGTAGCGGTAACGGGTCAACGAGACCTGACCCGCGGGGAGATCCCACAACAGCTCGGGCAGGTGGTCGATGAGGGAATCGCCGTAGGCCGCCTTGTAGGTATCCTCCAGATCATCGGTCCAGGGCAGGGTGACGTTCTGCTTGCTGTCGGCGAAGGCCAGGGTCCCCTTGTGGGCAAACTGGGGCTCGTCGGTAAAGATGGCGGGCACCGTCTTGCCGAAATCACCGCCTACCGTATCAAAATACCGCTCGTGGGTGACCTCGATGAATCGCTCAATGGCCTTCTTGTTGAGGGTGTCCACGTAGGTCTGATTGTTGAATACGGGAGTCAGGAACGCAATCTCCCGCCATACGTACCAGCGGGTGCCCTCAAAGGCGGGTTCATCCGCCGCAACCTGCTTGTAGGAGGCGAGACACTTGTTTTCGTCCAGCACTACGTCAAAGCAGGTAAGCAGGAAGGCATCGGGACGGTGGGGAAAGTTGGGATCGCAGGTAAAGGTGATGTACCGCTCCCGATATTCCTCGTCGCGGGTCACGTATCCGCCGCCATAGCCCGAGGGCCACTTGTCCTCGTCATACAGCCAGGACAGCATTTGATTTTCACGGGCATGGTCGGTACAGGCCTTGACCAGCTCCATGAAATCGTCGGACAGGTAGGTGGTGGACATACCCGCGCGGCAATGCATATGGAAGCCGCCCAGGCCCATTTCCTTGAAAATATCAATTTGGCGAAGCAGCTCGTCTTTCTGCAAATCGCAGTTCCAAGCCCAAAAGGGAGTCGCCCGATACTCGGCGGTGGGCTTTTCAAACAAGGCTCGATCCAAGCGGGGAGCCTTTCGGTTATCATGGTAAAGCATATCAGTCTCCATTCTGCCACAGGTGGCGTGTGTCGGATTGTAGGGAAAATCCTACCTATTTTATACCACTTATTGGGAAATTTGTCAAGTTGTTTAATGAAATTTGTGCAATTTGAAGAAAATTTCAAAACCCCCTTGACAAACATAGATTTCCGAGGTATAATATAGATGCATCGGATATCTATGCATAGACTCAGAAAGGATGTAGAGCTATGAAGATCAGCAAAGAACTGCTCAAGGGAAGCACCGCCCTTATGGTGTTGCGGGTGATCGCCGAGGAGGATATGTACGGTTATCGCATCATCCGCGAGATCGCCACTCGGTCCAAGGATACCTTCAAGCTCAACGAGGGTACCCTGTATCCCATCCTCCATATGTTGGAGAAGGAAGGACACCTGACCTCCTACGACGGGCAGAGCGAGACGGGACGATCCCGCCGCTACTACCACATTACGGTCCAAGGGCAGCTTCACCTGGCTGCCCGCATGGAGGAATGGCAGGTGTTCAGCGACGCGGTATCGCTTGTATTGAAGCCGGAGGAGGTGTAACGTGGAGAATCGACCTGTGCAAGAATTTGACCTGGACGGCGCGCTGGATCGTCTGTCTGCCCGCATCTGTCGGGAGATCAAGTCCAAGCACCGCCGTGAGCGAGCCATGAAGGAGTTTCGCGGCCACCTGGAGGATGCCGCTGAGGACATCATGCGGCAGGGGAATCCTCCCGAAAAGGCATACGCGGAGTTGGAGGAATTCTTGGGGGACACAGACAAATTAAGTACCCTCATGGCTTCGGTACATAATACACACCATATCCCCGTGATCCTGCCTTGGCTGGCGGGAGCCGCTGTGCTCGGTGGGCTGATCTACCTGTATCTGACCACCGAGAACAGCAATCTGCAGGCATGGCTGGGGGTGGGACTCCAACTGTTCGCCATTGCCGTCGCCATTGGATTGACACTGTTTGCCGCCAAATGGATTCGTGCCATCGGGAAGCGGGCATCGGTTCTGCGACGGCTTCAAAAGTATGTGGATGCCAACGGGGGGACTTTAATCCGCCGTGGGAATTGCTACAAGTCCTTGTTTGTTCGCACGGCTTATCCCGAATTGACTGTGGATTTGGGTGACCGTCGCTATATCCTGTCTCTGTGGGCGACCGTCAAACGCCGCCGTACCCTGCACTTGCAGGATAATGGGATTTATAGTTATGACAAGCATTTTGGCTACATGCTGGCGGCCCCCGGTATTGCGCCTTGGTCCCGTGTTTCTTTCTTCCGCCCCAAGGGCATGGAGAACGACCCTCTGTTCACATGGTATCACTCCGAAATGATGCGACTCCCCGAGGGGGCGCACTTGATGCCCGATGTGGATTACGGTTCCTGCTATTCCCCCGATAAGGTCAATATTCCCGTGTTCTTGCTCAACCCCATCCCGCTGGATGTGGAGATTTGCGAGAACAGCCATATTCACAAGGTGGTGGAGGGCGACACCCTGCCCGATTCTCTGGGAGGTGCCAAGCTCTACTCCATGTCGAGCTTTCTCGCTGACTTGGAGCGTTCAGCCAATCTCACGGCGGCACAGTCGGCGGAATCCGTATTGCACGAAACCCAAGAGCCCATCAAGGATCCTAAGCGTGTCTATCAGACTCCCAAGGCTTTCCGCCGCATCGGCGGGATTGTCCCTGTGGGCAAGAAGATCACCCGTCGGATCATCCTTCGTTGGGTTCTGGTGGCTGTTCTCGGAGCCGCCTTCGCAGGCTTTTTGATCCTGTCCGAGCCTATGTTCCGCAATCGCCCCCAAGAGTATCGGCTCAATCAGATCGTGACGGTTCTGATCTACCTGCTGGTCTTTTGGAGAAGCCGCGTTCTGCAACTCACCTTTTCCAAGAGTTGGGTCGGCACTATTAAAGGCTGTGAGGTCGTCTCCTACACCCGATACCCCAAGGGCGTGGTTCGCGGACGGCGGGCGGCACGCGGGATTGATGCGACCAAGTGTATCTGGACGGTGGAGACCGAAAACGGCGGGACAGAGGAAATTTCGATTGACACATCCGAGATCAACGAGCGGTACTTCAAGATGGGTGAGCGCATCCGTCTCTACAAGACCGCCAAAATTCCCGTCAAGGCACATCCGCCCGTGAATGGAGAGGACCTGATGTGCCCCCTCTGTGGCATGACCGTGGATAGGCCCGTTTGTACCAAGTGCGGTATTGATTTTACACAGAAAGCATGATCGTCGGACACCGAAGGGAAGAAGGCTTTCTCGGATTTCGGGATAAATCATCATGAATCAAGGAAAGCCTATTGACGAGAGGACGAATTTGCGTTATAATATGAATACCGAAAGCAGATGGAAACCAAATCCATCATAACAGAAAGGGGATAACCGACAACCATGGCCAAACTGATCAAAATAACCGAAAACGGTATTCATATGATCCTGAAGATTCAGGACAACGGAAGTATTCGCCTTTTGCACATGGGGCTGACCGATTTGGACGAGGAGAACCTGCCCAATGGCTGGAGATATAGCCTGGCGGAGGTCAAGACCGCAGACTACGGCTACGAGGACCACCACGGTGCCAAGCATATTACGGCCGGATTGAGCGAGCGGCTTCAGTACGTCTCCCATTCCGATACCCGCTCCGAGGACGGAAAACAGCGGTTCTTCACGGTCACCCAGCAGGCGGATGACCTGTACGTGACATCCCATTTCGTTTTCTATTCCGATATCGCGGCAGTCCGTTCCTATACCACCGTGGAGAACCGTTCCGACCGCGAGGTGACGTTGGAGCTGGTGTCCTCGCTTATCCTGTTCGGCCTGTCCAAGGAAGGGGCGGGAGCCTGGGATACCAAGTGCAGCGTCTCCATTCCTCACAATACCTGGCTGGGTGAAGCCCAGTGGTATCAGCACCCCGTGACCGAGCTTGGACTGGCCAAGGTGGGCGGTTTCTCCATCAAGCCCCTGCTGATTTCCAGTACGGGAAGCTTCTCCTCGGATGAATTCCTGCCCGCAGGCTATTTTGAGAATACCGCGGCCTCCTCGTCCATGATGTGGCAGATCGAGAATAACGGTTCCTGGATGTGGGAGATGGGAGACGCATCGGACGAGCTGTACCTGCTGCTGTCGGGCCCCTGCCAGGACACAGCAGGCTGGTGGAAGAAGTTGGCACCGGGAAAGTCCTTTGAAACCGCCCCCGCCGCCATCGCGTTTTCTGATCAGGGCTTCAACGGTACCCTGGCCGAGATGACCAAGTACCGTCGTGCCATTCGCCGCAAAAACCCCGATGACGAAAAGCTCTCGGTTATTTTCAACGATTACATGAACTGCCTGGGCGGTGACCCCACCACCGAAAAGCTGTACCCCCTGATCAACGCGGCGGCCAAGGCGGGCTGTGAGTATTTCTGCATCGACTGCGGCTGGTACTCGGACGGCCCCTGGTGGAACGGCGTGGGCGAGTGGATGCCCTCCAAGGCTCGTTTCCCGGGCGGGATCCGAGAGCCCCTGGATTACATCCGCTCCAAGGGCATGGTGCCCGGACTCTGGCTGGAGATCGAGGTCATGGGTATCTGCTGTCCGCTGGCGGAAACCCTGCCGGACGATTGGTTCTTCCTGCGCCACGGCAAGCGGGTGATCGACCATGGACGGTATCAGCTGGATTTCTCCAATCCTGCGGTGAGAGAGTACGCCACCGGCGTGGTGGACCGTCTCGTGTGCGAATACGGAGTCGGTTACATCAAGATGGACTATAATATCGAAGCGGGCATCGGCACCGAGTGCGGAAGTGACAGCCTGGGCGACGGCCTCCTGCGGCATAACCGCGCATACCTGGCCTGGCTGGACGGCATCTTTGCCAAGTACCCGAATCTGACCATTGAGTGCTGTTCCAGCGGTGCCATGCGCGCTAACTATGCGCTCCTGTCCCGTCACAGCCTCCAATCCAGCAGCGATCAGACGGATTATCGGAAAAACGCCGTGATCGCCGCCGCTTCCTCTGCGGGCATCTGCCCCGAGCAGTGCGCCGTATGGGCCTATCCCCTGCGGGATGCCGACGTGGAAAACGTAGCCGTGAATATGATCAACGCCATACTGCTCCGCATCCATCAAAGCGGCCACTTGGCGGAGATCTCAGCGGAGGGCTTCGATATGGTGACACAGGGTATCGCAACGTATAAGCAGATCCGAAGCGATATCAAGAAAGGTATTCCGTTCTACCCCACGGGAATGCCCCATTTTTCAGACGAATGGTTCTCCTTCGGCCTGGATTGCGGTGAAAATCTGTATCTGGCGGTTTGGAGAATGGAAGGGAAGAACCCATCCTTCGATATCCCGCTTGACGGGGTCACGATTCAGAATGCGGAATGCATCTATCCCGTGAATTTGGAAACACGGTATTCCCATGACGGCAACGTGCTCCGCGTCAGCTTGGAAAATCGCACGGCGCGGTTGTTCAGAATACGGAAGTAAGGAACAAAATAAATATACCACCGAGAGTAACCATTCGGTAACTTTCGGTGGTAATTGTTTTCTATTATGGACTTGCTAATGAATCGCGCGCATATTAAGCATCACAAAGAACTTTCTCGATTGCCTTAATTGCGTTTTTATACCGATCCGACTTTGTAAAATCATTATCTTCGCTTGAATACAACCCACTAAAACTAAATGCCCAATGAGGTGTTCGCTCTGCAAAGAACGTGTAGTCCGCCAAAATTTCTTTATCCTGTGTATTTCCCTTTACCCACACGTACATTTCACACGCAGTTTTTGCGGCTTTTTCCAGTGCCGTGTATGCAGAATCGTAATCGTTATTCAACAAATACATCTTGCACTGCATGGTATATGCCGTGATCAGATAGCAATACGGCATTTTTTCATAAGAATTCACATCAAGAGTTGTTACATCCAAATATAAAGATACAGCCATTTCAGCAATACTTTCTGCGTGCACCAATACCGAGATGGATTCGTCTTTTTCATACACACCGGAAATGACACTCTCGTACAACGCCATCAGATAATCCAAGCATTTTTCTTTGTCAGCAACCAATTTCACTTGATTCGCCTTGTCAATTGCTTTTTGGGCGTACAATACTTTGCTTTGTGCCGCGTATTTAATTCCGCATATTGACGGAAGCGCGTCAACGAAACGCAACGCTTCATCAAAGTTGTCGTCCAAGAGCATAAGCCCGATCATCAACTGATTGGCATTTATCCGAAGCTCTATGGACAAAGTGTTGTTGCAAACCGAGGACAGCATGGCTTTGCACTGAGTGTGGATCGATTCATAGGTGTCCGGTTCAATATGGAATTTTCCTCTCACCTTACCCACCAAAAGATAATCGTATAATGCCAACGCGCATTGATACTTTACTTCGTAATCGGTAGGATACTTGCGCAGATACTCCTTATACAGATTGGCAACCAACAAATCGGCATTGTTTTCCTTTGTGTTGACAGAATAATTTGCCCAAACGGTGTTTACGTTGCGGATGAGGGTTTCCTGATCGGCTTTTTCATCCAATCCTGCCCCAAGCAAGTAATCGGTTGAAACGCAAAGGATACTTGCAAGGGGAACAATTTGAGATATATCCGGCATTGTGTTGTTACATTCCCAATTGGATATAGATTGAACCGAAACTCCAATATGTTCTGCAAGCACAGCTTGCGACAAGCCTGCATCCGTACGCAGCTTTTTGATTTTCTGACCGAAATTCAACATATTCATTCCTTCTTTCATGGTTTGATGGAAAGATCGTAGCTACTCTTTCTGGTTACATTATAGCAGTAACTACTAAAGAAGTAAATATAGCAAACCGTTAACCCAAATACAAATGCATTTATACACTACGCTATATCAGATAACAAGCCGCCGAGATCAACTGTTTGGTTGCTCTCGACGGTGCCTTTTCTATTTGGTGACCCGTACGGGAAATCGACCGCCGAGCAAGCTCGGCATCAATCTGCACCAAGCAATTTAAAACGAGAAGTGAATCGGCAGATTGAAGGTTTCAATTACCGAAACAAACCGACAAAAACAAAAAATCCGAACTTGAAGTTCGGATTTTTTGTTTTTGGTGACCCGTACGGGAAATCGAAATCCCGCGCAAGCGCGGGTTCAATCTGCACCAAGTAATTCAAAATGAGAAGTGAGTCGGCAGATTGAAGGCTTCGGTTAACGAAACGAATAATCAACAAAAAGAAATCCGAACTATTACAGTTCGGATTTCTTTTTGTTGGTGACCCGTACGGGAATCGAACCCATGTTTCCAGCGTGAGAGGCTAGCGTCTTAACCGCTTGACCAACGGGCCAT
The DNA here is from genome assembly GCA_964427175.1 of uncultured Clostridium sp. Classification (GTDB taxonomy): domain Bacteria; phylum Bacillota; class Clostridia; order Oscillospirales; family CAG-272; genus CAMEON01. Next base: position 34,439 of record CAYRTP010000003.1, read on the forward strand.
GTCCTGACGACTCGGATATTATAACACAACTCGACTCGTTTGTCAAGGGGTTTTCAAAAAGTTTTTAAATTTTTTTTTGAGATTTTTTTCGCTCTCAAAGTACGAAGATTTTGATGGCCTTGATCGCCGTTCCGTCCTCAAATTCGCCCGCTTCGCCCAAGGCGAAGAAGCCGCCGCGCCCGTCGCAGAGCCGTACCCGAGTCCCGACGGGGAAGTCGGTGCCAATCTTCTTTTGATAGATCTCGCATCCGTTTCGGCAGAGGGTGCGGTAGAAATCGGGCAGATGAACCGCGGGCAGGTCGGAGAACAATCCTTCCACGGGCTTCAAAAGAGCCAAACGATCCGCCATGTCCATTTCCTCCAGCGATTCCAAGGTCACGCAATCGTCGATGGAAAATCCAACCGCTTCGGTCCGCCGCAGAGCCGCCATGACACCGCCACAGCCCAGAGCCTCGCCAATATCGGCGCACAGGGTCCGAATATAGGTCCCGCCCGAGCAACGGACAATCAAGCGGTAATCCGCCGCCGAATCAGTCCCCGCACAGGAAAGTTCCTTGACGGTCACGGGCCGAGCCTCACGCTCCACCACCTCGCCCGCACGGGCCAGATCGCAGAGCTTGCGCCCGTTTACCTTCAGCGCGCTGTACATGGGCGGAATCTGCAGGATCTCCCCGCGAAAACGGGGAAGCACCGCTTCCACCTCCGCCGCCGAAGGGATGCTGTCAGCCGTGGTCAGCACTGTTCCCGTCACGTCCTCGGTGTCGGTGGTCAGACCCAGACGCAATACCGCCTCGTAGACCTTTTCGTCGTGGGATACGTATTCGCAGGCCTTGGCCGCCCGCCCCAGCAGGACCACCAAAACCCCCGTGGCCATAGGGTCCAGGGTCCCCGTGTGTCCCATTTTTTTTGTGCCAAAGAGCTTGCGGACCTTCCATACCACGTCATGGGAGGTCATACCGGCGGGCTTATCGACCAGCAGGATGCCGTCGGGCTCCGGTATGCTGTTTTGTATATTATTTGCGGACATAGAATCTCCTCATTCCATCAAAGATACCCCATTATACCACAAAAAAACGGCTTTGTAAAGCATTCAGCCCCGCAAAATTTGCGATTCATTCATAAAATTCCTACATAATTCCCGAAAAAGTGTGCTATAATATTGAAATCCCACGCAAAGGAGAAATCTCATGTCACAATCCATCATCATTGACTTCCATACCCACGCCTTTCCCGACGAGCTGGCCCCCCGCGCCATCGCTCAGCTCACGATAAATGCCGCCGCCAGCGGCTATGCCCCTCTCACCGACGGCACCGTAGACGGCTTGATATCCTCCATGGACATCGCGGGTGTCACCCGCTCGGTGGTCTGCAATATCGCTACCAACGCCCGTCAGATGACCAAGGTCAATGATTTTGCCATATCCTGCACCCAAAATTCCCGCCTGATCCCCCTGGGTTCCATCCATCCCGACGCAGACGGCGCGGCCATGGATGCCGAGCTGGACCGCCTTGCCGCCGCCGGCATCGCGGGCATCAAGATCCATCCCGACTACGTCTATACCGAGATCGATGCCCCCGCGTTTGAGCCCATCCTGGCCCGTTGCGAGGCCCGCGGTATGCTGGTGGTCACCCACGCAGGCTTTGACCCCGTGGCTCCCGACCACTTCCATTGTACTCCCGATATGATCCTCCGCATCCTGGACCGCCATCCCGCCCTCAAGCTGGTGGCCGCCCATACAGGCGGATTCGATTGCGAGAGGGAAGTGCTGGAAAAGCTCTGCGGTACAAGCGTCTACCTGGATACCTCCCTGGCCGCCGTCCGACGCGCTCGCTCGGCTGTCCAAGGACAGGCCTGCGGTGATATTCTCCGTGCCCACGATCCCTCCCGCATCCTGTTCGCCACCGATACCCCCTGGTCCGACCCCGCCGCCGAGATCGCCTTCGTGCGGAGCGCGGGCCTGCCCGAGGAGATTACCGAAATGGTCCTCTACAAGAACGCCGAGGCGTTGCTGACGTCCTGCATCCAATAAATCCAAAGAAGCGATGGTTTAAAACTGTCGCTTCTTTGCATTTGAATTCATATTCACTTGAAGCAGAGTTCATACTAATCGAGTATAATGAGTATGAAGAAAACCACCCTAAGAAAGGAGGCACCCATGCCCAACGTATTCGATTACCTGGAATGGCGAGGAGACCTGACCTTTGAGGAAACACCCGTCAACCAAGTGGATAACCTGATCTTCTGCCTCCTGTCCTACGTGGACCTGGACGGCATCGTTCCCGCAGAGCCTCAAAAAGGCCGTATCACCGTCCGTCAGGCTGCAGCGGAATACTTTTTTACCCACGGAGATATTCCCGAACGCCCCCTGGGACTCATCGTCCCCGCCGATATCCTCACCCTGTTCCGCCGTATGGCCCACACCCGCCGCTTCCGTGACCTGGAACTGACGGGTTACGTCAACGCTGTCAGCGAGGAGCGGGAGATGCAGTTCTCCGCCCTCACCATCCGCCTGCCGAGAGAGCAGTTGTTCGTGGCTTTCCGCGGCACCGACGATACCATCGTGGGCTGGCGTGAGGATTTCAATCTCTCTCACATGGAGGAGGTCCCCTCCCAACGCATGGCCGCTGATTACCTGAACCGTTTGGACCTGACTCCCGATACCACCCTGTGGGTGGGCGGACACTCCAAAGGCGGCAATCTTGCCGTGTGGGGCGCGGTCCACGCCTCCGAGACAGTCCGCCGACGCATCGCTTGCGTCTATTCCAACGATGGTCCCGGCTTCTCCGAGGGAACCGTCACCTCCGAGGCCTATCAAGCCCTTTCGGATCGCATCCAAGTCATCCTCCCCGAGGACTCCCTGGTGGGTTTACTTCTGGAGCATGACGAACGCTATACCGTGGTCAAAAGCAACCGTAAGGGTGTCTACCAGCATGACGGCCTCTCCTGGGAGGTGCTGGGAGCCTCCTTCCTGCGGGCCGATCACCTGTCTCCCAAGGGCATCCAGCACGATACCGTGGTGCGGGACCGCATCAACGCCATGACCCGTGCGGAGCGCAAGAATTTCACCCGTCTCATGTTCACCCTCCTGGAGTCCACGGGAGCCAAGACTCTCACCGAGCTCCACCAGGGCGGAGCCAAGACGGTGGTCACCATGGTCAAGGCCTTCCGCGAACTTTCCGAGGAGGAGCAGGAGACCGCCGCCTACCTGTGGGATAAGCTGGTGGGCACCAAATTCCCCGAGCCGAGCCGCGAAAAGAGAAAGGATCCCCCAAAAGACCCGAAACCCCGCAAACGTCGCGGCCGTATCCGCGTCTCCTTCTTTCCCTTGTTCCTGCCATAGCGAAAAAAGCCGAAAAACCCTTGTATTTGAAAATAATTTTCGCAAACCCACTTGACAATTCCGCGGATTCGTACTATAATATACTCTGTTATGAAAACGCAGAGACGGGGAATGTTTCCGTTTCGTTCCGAAAGAGAGCCGTGGGTCGGTGTAACACGGTGGAACGAGCGCCATACTCTCACCCCCGAGCGGCTTACCGAAACGGTGATGGTTGTCACCGCGTAGGGAAGGACGGCCACCCGCCGTTACAGGGCACAAGCGGGCGTTAGGGGTATCCCTGCGCCAAGCAGAGTGGTACCGCGGATCTTCCGTCTCTGTTATCAGGGACGGTTTTTTGTTTTCAGAAATATATACCTTGAAAGGATAAAACCATGAAGTACGATTTTTCCGCCATTGAAAAGAAATGGCAAGACAAGTGGGACGAGGCGCAGATCTTTGCCGCCGAGGACCACAGCGACAAGCCCAAGTTCTACGGCCTCGTCGAGTTCCCCTACCCCTCGGGCGTAGGTATGCACGTCGGTCACATCAAGGCCTACTCGGGCCTGGAGGTTATCGGCCGTAAGCGCCGTATGCAGGGCTATAACGTCCTGTTCCCCATCGGCTTTGACGCTTTCGGTCTGCCCACCGAGAACTCCGCCATCAAGACCGGCATCCATCCCCGCGAGCTCACCGACCGTAACATCCATAAGTTCTCCTCCCAGCTCCGCCGCGTAGGCTTCTCCTTCGACTGGAACCGTGTCATCGACACCACCGAGGAGGACTACTACAAGTGGACCCAGTTCATCTTCCTCAAGATGTTTGAGCAGGGCCTGGCTTTCCGCGATACCGCTATGGTCAACTACTGCCCCCACTGTAAGGTGGTCCTCTCCAACGAGGATTCCCAGGGCGGTAAGTGCGATATCTGCCATTCCGACATCATCCAGAAGTCCAAGGATGTCTGGTACCTCCGCATCACCGAGTACGCCGATAAGCTCCTGCAGGGCCTGGACGAGGTGGATTACCTCCCCAACATCAAGATGCAGCAGGTCAACTGGATCGGTAAGTCCCGCGGTGCCTTCGTCAACTTCGGTCTGACCAATACCGATGAGACCCTCCGCATCTACACCACCCGCCCCGATACCCTGTTCGGCGTGACCTTCATGGTCATCGCTCCCGAGCATCCCATCATCGAGAAGATGAAGGACCGCATCGAGAACATGGACGAGGTGGAGGCTTACCAGGTGGAGTGCACCAAGAAGACCGAGTTTGAGCGTACCCAGCTGGTCAAGGATAAGACCGGCGTTTGCCTCAAGGGTCTCAAGGGCATCAACCCCGTCAACGGTAAGGAGATCCCCATCTACATCGCGGACTACGTTATGATGGGCTACGGTACCGGTGCCATCATGGCCGTTCCTGCCCATGACGAGCGTGACTATGACTTCGCCAAGAAGTTCGGCATCGATATCATCGAGGTCATCAAGGGCGGCAACATCGAGGAGGCCGCTTACACCGGCGACGGCCCCATGGTCAACTCGGATTTCCTCAACGCCTATGATAATAAGGCCGATTCCATCGCCGCCATGATCGATTGGCTCCAGAATAAGGGCATCGGTGAGGGCGGTGTCCAGTTCAAGATGAAGGACTGGGCCTTCAACCGCCAGAGATACTGGGGTGAGCCCATCCCGATCGTCCATTGCCCCTGCTGCGGCATGGTCCCCGTTCCTTACGAGGAGCTCCCCCTGCGTCTGCCTCCCGTCACCGAGTTTGAGCCCGGTCAGGGCGGTGAGTCCCCCCTGGCGAAGCTGGATTACTTCGTCAACTGCAAGTGCCCCAAGTGCGGCGGCGATGCCAAGCGCGAGACCGATACCATGCCCCAGTGGGCCGGTTCCTCCTGGTACTTCCTCCGCTACATCGACCCCAAGAACGGGGAAGCACTGGCCGATATGGACAAGCTCCGCTACTGGATGCCCGTTGACTGGTACAACGGCGGTATGGAGCACGTTACCCGCCACCTGATCTACTCCCGCTTCTGGCACCACTTCCTCTATGACCTGGGCCTGGTTCCCACCGCTGAGCCCTACGCCAAGCGTACTGCCCAGGGCCTGATCCTGGGTCCCGACGGCGAGAAGATGTCCAAGTCCCGCGGTAACGTAGTAGACCCCAACGACGTGGTCGACGATATGGGTGCCGACGTTCTCCGTGTCTATATCCTCTTTATGGGCGACTACGGCGCGGCCGCTCCTTGGTCGGATAACTCCATGAGAGGCTGTAAGCGATTCCTGGAGCGTGTGGCGGATCTGCCCTCCCTGGTCAAGGGCGGCGAGCCCAACGCCAAGCTGGAGTCTTCCTTCCACAAGACCCTCAAGAAGGTCACCTCCGACATCGAGGAGATGAAGTTCAACACCGCCATCGCCGCTATGATGGGTCTGCTCAACGAGGTCTTCGAGGTGGGTACCATCTCCAAGGATCAGCTCTCCATGTTCGTCCGTATGCTCTGTCCCTTCGCACCTCACCTCTGTGAGGAGATGTGGGAGAATATGGGTGGTAAGGGCTTCGCATCCCTCGCCCAGTGGCCCGAGTATGACGAGGCCAAGACCATCGACGCCACCGCCGAGCTGGCCGTCCAGATCAACGGTAAGGTCAGAGGCAAGGTCACCCTGCCCATGAACGCCGATAAGGACACCGCCCTCGCCGCCGTCCGCGCCGACGAGAAGCTCTTTGCCCTCATCGACGGCAAGACCGTGGTTAAGGAGATCGTGGTTCCCAATAAGATCATCAACATCGTGGTAAAGTAATCACCTACAGAACGGAGGGGTATCGGATCATTGGATACCCCTCCAAGCTGTATAACCCAATTTGCGAATAAGGAGTTGAGCTTATGAACGAATTTTGTCAATTGTTTTTGCAAGCAGCAGACGGCGATACGCTGACCCTGCAGCAGGGAAAGACCTACCACGTCCGCCCCGAGGATTCCTTTTTCTTCACGGGCTACGATTGTTCCAATTCGGCAGACAGATCCGAAAATCCCGACGGCATCCGCTATTCTGCCGCCTATTTGAAGGAAAAACGGAACGTGACCGTTGACGGTAACGGTGCCACCCTGATGATCCACGGCAAAATGACCCCCTTCCTGTTCGATGCCTGCGAAAACATCACGGTGAAGAATCTGACGGTGGATCACGCCTGCCCAACCATGACCGAGTTTACCGTGCTGTCCAATGACCACGGCGTATGCGATATCCGATTCCATCCCGATTGCCGCTTCCGTGTGGATGGGAACCGCCTGTATTTCTGCGGCGAGCTCAACGCGGAGGGGCAACCCTACTGGGAGTATCCCGCCGAGGGGAGCCACCGCTTTACCAAGCAGTATGACCCCGCAGAGAAGATCGCGCGGGACTTCTACAACGGACAGTTTGTTTTCGATGCCATCGAGCCCCTGGACGAGCATACCCTGCGGGTTACCTGCAAGGATCGCGACATTCAACTGCGCCCGGGTCACGTCATTCAGTCCCGCAATATCGTGCGGGACCAGGTAGGCAGCCTGGTCCAGTGGTGTAAAAATATGCACTACGAGAACCTGCGGATCAAGTTCATGCACGGCCTCGGCATGGTGCACCAATTCTGCGAAAACGTCACGTTTCTGAATTGCGACATGACTCCCGGGGAGGGAAGAACCATTGCCAGCACCGCGGATTTCTTCCAGTTCTCGGGCTGTCGGGGAGATCTGACCGTGGAGAACTGCAAGGCCTGCGGCTCCCATGACGATTTCATCAACGTCCACGGAACCCACCTGCGGATCATCGAGACCAACGAGGCCGAGAGATCCATGACGGTCCGCTTCATGCATCACGAGTCCTGGGGCTTCCAAGCTTACGAGATCGGCGACGAGATCGACTGGATCCGCTGGGATACGCTCCGGCCCTACGCAACCGCCAAGGTGACCGCATACGAAAAGCTGAATCCTACCGATATCCGCCTGACGGTGGATCGGGACCTGCCCGCAGACACCATTGTCGGGAAGGACGTGATCGAGAACGCCACCTGGACCCCGAACCTGTACGTCCGCTCCTGCGACGTGTACAACGCCTCCGCCCGAGGCATCCTGTGCACCACACGCGGAGAGGTCATCATTGAAAACAACCGTTTTTCCCATCTGAGCGGAAGCGTCCTGTGCATCGAGGATGACTGTAACTTCTGGTTCGAGTCCGGCTATACCAACCACATTATTTTCCGCAATAACCGAATCATCGGATGCGGCTATCTGCGTTTGGATCCCGTCATCCGCTATACTCCCAAGGTTATGGATGGAGACAGCCAAGCCTACGTCCACGGCAAGCTGACCATGACGGGCAATGACTTCCGAAAGGCCCCCACGGGCAAGCACGTCCTCCGCTTCGATTACCTGCGGGAGGCGGAGATCGTCGGCAATACCTTTGATTCCCCCATCGAGATTCAAACCCATCGGAGCGGGACGGTCACCGAGCGGGATAACGTGGTGTCCGAAGCGTAATTTCTCAAATGGTGATTTTTTTGCTGATCCCGGCGATCCTGCTGATCGTAATCATCAACATGAAGCACCCGTCCAAACGGTGGAGAAAAATCCAAAGAGAGTTCATCGGCTGAATATAGCAAAGGGACTGCCCCGAATGCCTGCGTAATGAGCGGCAAACGGCAAAAACGAAATGAGCCACCATGTTTTTCGTGGTGGCTTTTTGATATGCGGAAAAATGCCCCGCGCGAGGCGGGGCGAGGATTATTGAGATATTGAGTTTTTGAACTGAAGATACGACTCGTCATCTCCAAAAAACTTGTCAAACGTCGGCAATATGCTTTCTATATCGAATCCGGAAATATATTCTTCTTGGCTATCATCGTCAAGATTCGAAAAATACATGGGATTTCGGGCAGAAATACGAAAACTTTCACACCGTTCAACGCTTTTCAATTGGGAGAACAATTTGATCAGTTCATATAACGTTTCAATACATAATTCACGATTTCCGGTTTTCCTATATGCATGAGCAAGCGCGAGGGCTGCAAAAAATTTATGCGTCGCATAAAAATCAGAACAACCGTCATCGAAAACATACAGCAATTTTAAATGTGCTTTGCAGAATGAAATAACCTCGTCAAGCCTTCCTGACTCGCTTAACCTTGATGTCAAAACCTGAAGATTGAGGTCCATGGCCAGCCAACAATCAAAAAGATTTTTCTCGACGTATTGTATCAGTTCCTGGTCATTTTTGGAATACCCTAAAGTGCGGGCCGTACTCACGATTCTGAAAAAGTAACTCTCTCCGCTCAATTTCGCTATGGCATCAAACGCTTTTTGGTATTCACCGATTTCGCCGTATATGCGCGTCAGCATATTGAGCGCACGATCCACTTGCTTATGATCGCCACAAGTGTCAATAACTTCGGTGCAAAGTTGAATGGCTTTTCTGACAGCGTCCTTTTTCTCGTTCTCGTTGTCTGACATACGGTTGACCATGGACAGAGAGCCGGCAAGATAGATCTTCAAATCTGGACTGTTGGGATACTTCTTCAAACCTTCGCTTATCATGTCGATTTCTTTATAGGTATCCATACTGTCATCAGCAGCCTTCATGATCGCTTTGACTTCTTCCGCATAGCTGTTCATGTGATACCCGAAAAGGCGGTCAATTGATACACCAAAAAAGTCCGCGATAATCGGAAAAAGGCTTACGTCGGGAGCACATTGGTTGTTTTCCCATTTGGAAATCGCCTGGTCGGATACGCCAAGCTTTTCAGCAAGCTGTGCTTGCGTGATCTTCTTTTCCTTGCGAAGGATATATATATTTGTTCCGATATTCATAATGGTATCTCCTTAAAATGAATTGGCGTGATCACTGTAACTATTATAGCACAACATTCTGTTTTTTCCAACATATCAAAAGGTGTCTTCTTACAAGCAAAAGTCAACCATAGGTTGGAGAGACGGAAAAACACCACCAAAGAAAGATCCTTGGTGGTGTTCGTGTTTTCTTCGTTAAAAACGCAGAGACGAAAGGTAGTCCCTTTTGAAATAATCGAATTACAGGGCCACGATCCTCTCCGCCAAGAGCAGGATCAAAGGCATGGTCCCCACCGAAAGCAGGGAAGACGTTCCCACCGTCTGGGACGCATATCCCGCGTTCAGCCCGTACATTTCAGAGAACATGGTGATGGATGCCGCCGCGGGCAGAGCCGCCTCCACCGTGGCAAACAGCACCATATCGTGGGGAAGCCTGATCAGCTTGCCCACCACGCAAACCACCAGGGGAATGGCGATCAGCTTCATGAAGGAGAAGTAGTAGATCTTGGGGGACCCGAAGATCTGCTTGGCCGTCCGCGTCGCCAGCAGAGCACCCGTGATCAAAACCGAAATGGGGGTGCAGAGGTTGGAGAGATACATCATGAACTTGGACAGGAACCCGGGCAGAGCAAACCCCGGGAAGGGAATGGCCAGCATATAGACCAGCACGCCGATCAGACAGGGCACCGAGCCCAGATTGATGAAAATCTTCCGCACCGTCAGCTTGATGTCGGGACGCTTCCGCGCCAGAATGGCGATGCCCCAGGACCAAATGAACAGATGGAAGCTGATGTTGTAGAACGCCGCCAGAAACAGGCCCTTGGCCCCGAACAGAGCCTCCATGATGGGGAATCCGATGAAGCCGCCGTTGGTGAACATCAGGGAAAACTCGGTGATCTTGCGCTCGTCCAGGTCCCGAAAGCCCTTGCACAGGAGGAATGCCATCCCGCCCATGACGGTATGAAGCACCATACCGAGGGCTACGATCACCAGTCCGTCGGTGAGGTTCTCATAGGAAAATTCCGCCTCAGTCAAGGCCGAGATGATCATCATGGGCTGACCGATCTTGATGATGAGCGAGGACAGTCGTTTGGAGGCTACGTCGTCAATAATCCCCGCCTTGCGTGCGTAGAAGCCGCAGGCCATGAGGAGGAACAGGGTGGCAATGATGGTGAGAAAAGCAGAAAAATTCATAGTCTTGGGTTCCTTTCGGGGTAATTACGCTTGAGCAGTCAGTAGATCGAGCTGCTCCTTGATCCGCTCCATATCCAGGAGCATATCCTCTTTTTTGGCCGCGTCCCGCAAAAGCGCGGCGGGATGGTAAACAGCCGTCATGAGCACGCCGCCCTTGCGGACGAACACCCCGTGCTCGCGGGTGATGCGGAAATCGGGCTTGATGAGCCGCATGGCCGAGATCCGCCCCAGGCAGACGATGATCTTGGGCTGAATGAGCCGTACCTGCTCGCGGAGATGGCCGATGCAGGCATCCTCCTCCTCGGGGAGCGGGTCGCGGTTGTGGGGAGGACGGCACTTGAGAATGTTGGCAATGTACACCGACTCCCGCGGAATACCCACCGCAAACAGGTAGCGGTCCAAGAGCTTGCCCGCAGCCCCCACGAAGGGGATCCCCTGCTCGTCCTCGGCTTGTCCGGGGGCCTCCCCCACGAACATGAGGTCGGCCTTGGTATTGCCCACGCCGAATACCAAATTGGTACGGGTCTTCCCCAAAGAACAGTTTTGACAGGACTCGCAACGGCTTTTCAGTTGACTCCAAAGTTCCTCCGACATGGCAACCTCCTTTTTACGATTCAGATTCGGAATTCTCCCCGTGCACGGCCACAGCCTTCTCGTAGAAGGCCATGATCTTCTCCAACCGATGATACAGCCCCGACTTGGTAATGGGCGGGAAGTGAAGCTCGGCCAGCTCGGCCAGGGTAATGTCGGGGTTGTTCAACCGCAACCGTGCGGTGAATTGCAGATCGTCCGACAGGGATGGGAGCAGATTGTGCTGATCCAAAAACTCAATGGCGGCCAGCTGACGGGAGCCTGTCTTGATAGCACGGCTGATGTTTTCGGTCACGCAGTTGGTAGCGCGGTTCTCATCGTTGCGGATGGACCGCTCAATCTGAGCGTTAAAGAAATGGAAGACCGAGGAGGTCGCCCCCAAATGGGCCAAAACCTCCTGAATGTCGTTTCCGCTCTTGAAAAACAAACCTGCCGCCCCGTTACGGCTTGTCCGACCGGGCACGTAGCCCGTCTCGGAAAAGAGGATCAGCACAGGCTCCACGCGGCCGTCGTCGGGGAGCTTGATCTCAAAATGGTAGGACTTGGCGGGATCGTTGACGGTGCCCGATGCTACGAAAAGCCCCCGCAGGAAATGATCCGCGCAACGGTCACATTTGAACCCCAGGGTACGGGCAATGGTCTCGGTTTCGGCCTCCTCCTCGGGGAGGGTGGACAGAATGGAGAGATTTTTAGCCGCCTGCCTGAAGGCAAAGCGGATCTTGGCGTAGCGATGAGCCCCCCGCGTGATGGGTGTCACCTCGGCCGTGCGGGAAAACAGGGTGTGAATGAGACTCACGGCGTGCTCGTGAGGCTGATAGGCCGCCTCTTTGACCACGGGAAAGGTGGCCTCCAGGGTCTCTCCTTCTACGGTCGCGCCGTATAAAAGACCGTATAAATAGGCCCTGCGACAGCAGAGAGGCTTGATACCAAGCCCCCCCAACTCATCGCGTATATCGGATGTAAAAGACATACAAACTCCTTGAACTCTATGAAACAATGCTTACCACGCGGCATTCTCCGCAGAATCCAAGCCGTCGGAAATCAGACGGATCTCACATTCCAAACGGTAGTGGTAGACCTCTTCCACTGCGTCCTGTACCAGACGCACCAGCGCGATAACGTCGGCCGCCGTGGCACCGCCGCGGTTGACAATAAAGCCCGCGTGCTTATCCGAGACTTGGGCACCGCCGATACGACAGCCCTTGAGTCCCACGGTCTCTACCATGCGTCCCGCGAAATTGTCTACAGGCCGTTTGAACACGCTTCCCGCGCTGGGATGCTCCAAAGGCTGCTTTTCGGTGCGGGAAGCCTTGTTTGTATCCATTTGGCCGCGGATAGCCTCGGCGTTTCCGTAGCTGAGGATCATGACCGAACTGAGCACCACCCACTCGGGGTGCTCCAGATACACGCTGTGGCGGTAAGCCAGATCCATTTCCTTGTCATTCAAACGGACGATCTTGCCGTTGGACAGATCGTAGTATTCGGAGGAGACCAGTACCCGCTCCATGTCTCCGCCGTACGCCCCCGCATTCATAACGGTAGCACCGCCCACCGTTCCGGGGATACCATAGGCAAATTCCAGGCCGGACAGCGCACGGTTGGGATCCCCGCAGGAGTAAGCCAAAGCCGTCAGGGAAGCACCGCACTCGGCGTAGACCTGGCAGTAGACGTGCTCCCGTCGGAAGGCCTCCCTGTCGGGGGCTTCGTCCTCCTCGAAAACCACACGCTTGGCGCGGGTGGTGATGACCACCAAACCATGAAATCCGTTGTCGGGAAAGAGGACGTTACTGCCTCTGCCCAAAATGCAAAGGGGACATTTTCCGCCCAACTCACGCCAAAAGGCCAATACCTGTACCAGCTGTGCGCGGCTGGCGGGCCATACGGTCAGAGCCGCATAACCGCCGATCTGAAAGGTAGTGTGAGCGGACATGGATTCGTTCCACTTACATTCGATTCCGCTTCCGCGGAAGGCGGTATGAAGTGCATCCAAGTGCTTGGAAAACGGCATAACGGCTCCTTTCCCGTGACCGACCGTCGGGACGGACACGAATATAATATGATGGCAGACGAAATATCAGAATCAGGCTAAAAGAATGGGGAGGATCTCATCCAGGGTGCGGACGGTGTAGGTAATGTCCATGTCCGTAGGTGCGGCTTTTCCGCTCGGGTTGTACCAGCAGGTGTCCAAACCCACGTTGATTCCGCCTCGGATATCCGAGGAAAGGGAATCTCCGATCACCAGGGTGTCCTCGGGGGAAAAATCCGGAATAGACGCGGCAACCCGGTCGAAGAACACCTTTTCGGGCTTGGCACAGCCCATCTCCTCGGAAATGAAGCAATTCTCAAAATAGGGAACCAAGGGACAATTCCCGAAACGTCCCTTTTGCACCGAAGCTGTTCCGTTGGTGACGATGAACAGACGGCATTTGCCGTGCAAAGCCTGAACCAAGGGAAGGGCACCGTCCAACAGGTAGCTTTGGCGGGCCAGGGTCGCTTCATACTCCAAGGACATAGCGCGGGCATCGCCTTCGTACCCCAAAGCATCGAACAGATCGGCAAAACGATCAACACGCAAACGATCTCGGGTAGTGAGACCTTGCTCCAACCGTTTCCAGTAACCATCATTGATGCGGGAATACAGGGAAGTAGTATTGCCGTCGGTGGGCAAGCCCCGTGCGGCCAGACAAAGGCGGACCGCCTCGCGCTCGGATCGGGAAAAATCCAGCAAGGTGTTGTCTGCGTCAAAGAGTGCGATCCGATAGGACATGGCGGAGCTCCTTTTCAATATATGCTTCTTGTGAAGAATGTGTGAATCGTCAATCTATATGATACCATAAAATCACTTTTTTTTCAAGTGCTTGCGGGGGATTTATTTGGAGTTTTTCTGCTTTTTTTCTACCGTATTCAAGAAGCCGTCACATAATGTGTGAGCCAATCAAAAAAAGGCAGGCCCGCATACAGACCTGCCAATAATTTATTGTAAAGAATCGAAGAACAGTTTAAAACGAATGATATCCATCCCGCCCGATACCTCCTCCAGCATATCGTCGTCCAGCTCTCCGCTTTTATGGTCGGACAAATAATGGAAATAGTTCTCGGCTTCTTCTTTTGTTATTGTGACTCCGTATTTTTTGCCAAGGATATCAGTTTATCGGGGCGCATGGCTGATTTTTTTGACGATCCGATCGTTGAGATGGGCAAAACGGTTTTCATCCACGTGTATATCGTCACAATTCGTCCGCGCGATTCTTTCAAGGGCGATTGCTACTTTCTTTTTCGTCAAAGGCTTTTCCGCAAAAAAAGCGCAACCCAATCGATACGATTGGATGCCAAAACCCTTATCGTTTGATATCCAGGCAACCGGGCACTGAGGATAGAAATTTCTGACGGCGATCACGCCCTCCATACCGGTCGCGCCGTCTATGAGAATAAAAACAGCTTGCGGTGCGTTTTCGGAAAGATAAGATAAAAAGGTATCATAAACATCCGTATGCTTGAAAATATGTTTTTGAGAAAATTCTGTGTATGATATAAGGGCGGAGCTTTCTTCATGATTCCCATAAATGATAATATTCGGCATAATTTCCTCCTTGTCCTCTTTTGTTAGTATTATAGCATCTGTCGATGATGATAAAAATCAGTTGGATCTGTTACATAAAGTGATCTCGGAAGAACTTTCCCTGATTCCCAATACCCGGATCAAAACCTTTTTATGCGCGGAGGATTTTCTTTCGGCCTGGAAGGCAGGAAGCTTTGACTTGATTATTCTTGACATTTTTATGTCGGGTATGACGGGCGTCGATCTGGCGAGAACCCTCCGGGAAACGGATGAAACGGTAAAGCTTGCCTTCTGCACCTCCAGCAATGAGTTTGCCGCTGAAAGCTATGAGGTAAAAGCTCAGTATTACCTACACAAACCCATTACGGAAAGCAGTATTCTTTCCATGCTCAAGAGAATGAATATTGACCGTATCGAGGCATCCCGAAAGATCACGCTACCCGGCGGTGATGCGCTTGCCGCGAAAAACATTATCTATACAGAATATCACAACCATATTATTTTTAGGGAACCTCTAAAAATTAGTTCCCAGCATCAAATTTTGCGATTCAACGACGAAA
>CAYRTP010000004.1:0-39902 GCA_964427175.1 uncultured Clostridium sp.
CCCGACCTGGTTCCCATCCTGGCAGTAGCCGCCTCGGTAGCCGAAGGAGAGACCCGCATGATCGGAGCCGCCCGTCTGCGGCTCAAGGAGAGCGACCGACTCAAGACGGTCAGCGACATGATTACCGCCCTGGGCGGTGACATTACCGAGACCCCCGACGGGCTCATCATTCGCGGCGTGTCCTGCCCGAAGGGCGGGACGGTTCATGCCGCGGGAGACCACCGCATTGCCATGAGCGGAGCGGTAGCGGCCACCGTCTGCGACGGGGACGTGACCGTCATCGGTGCCGAGTCGGTGGCCAAGTCCTACCCCGCTTTCTGGGAGGAGTTTGAGCGGCTGGCGGAATGAGAGGAACTCTCCACTGCTTACGTATCTCTCCATACTTTCATTTTTCATTTAGGCGATTGTAAAACTCTATAAAGATAGTTGGCGTGTTTTCTTGCCCTCCCCAGCGGGGAGGGGGGACCGCGATAGCGGTGGGTGAGGAGAGCAGGTTTACGAGTCGCAACGAGTTATTCGAGGGCCCCCGTTCTCCTCATCCACCATCCTTCGGATGGTCCCCCTTCCCCGCTGGGGAAGGCAAAATCGGAGAAAACTACCGTTGAAATAACCCATTGAGTTCTTTGTGCGTTAATACATTTTTGCATTTTACAATTTCCTATCATTTTTTATTTGCAAGGAGCTCACCATGCCAAACACCTATGGCAACAATATACAACTCACCATCTTCGGCGGTTCCCACGACGTGGAGATCGGCATGACCCTGACGGGATTTCCCGCAGGGGTCCGACTCACGGAGGCGGAGCTTTTGGCCTTCATGGCCCGCCGCGCACCGGGGCAGGGGCCCTGGGCGACCGCCCGCAAAGAGCCCGATATTCCCGTTTTCACGGCGGGAGTCGCAGAGGAGACCACCGAGGGCGGTAAGATCTATATCACCGACGGAACCCCCATGCGGGCGGTGATCATCAATCAAAATCAGCGGTCGGGGGACTACGCCTCCCTGGCCGACGTGCCCCGTCCCTCCCACGCCGACTACGCGGCGAGGATGAAGTTCGGGGACGGCGTAGACCTGCGGGGCGGCGGCAAGTACTCGGGCCGTTTGACCGCGCCTCTCTGCATCGCGGGAGCCTTTTGCCTGGCCTACCTGCGGGAGCGGGGAATCGAGGTCGGGGCTCACATTTTGGCGGTTGGCTCGGTGAAGGACGAGGTCTTTGACCGTCTGCGTCTGACCCCCGAGGAACTGCACGCCCCCGCGTCCCTTCCCTTCTCGGTGATCGACCCCGAGGCGGGGGAGGACATGAAGGGGGAGATCGAGTGCGCCCGTATGACGGCGGACTCGGTGGGCGGTTCGGTGGAGTGCGCCGTGATCGGTCTGCCCGTTGGCCTGGGCGACCATCCCTTCGACGGTATGGAGGGGCGGATCTCCTCGATCCTGTTCTCCATTCCCGCGGTCAAGGCGGTCGCCTTCGGAGACGGCTTTGACTTTGTGACGGGCTACGGCTCCACCCACAACGATCCCTACGAGGTAGCCCCCGACGGGAACATTATCACCAAGTCCAACCACTGCGGCGGCATTGTGGGCGGTATGAGCACGGGAATGCCCTTGATCTTCTCCTGCGCTTTCAAGCCCACGCCCTCCATCGGCTCGGAGCAGGCCTCTGTCTCCCTCTCCCGCCGCGAAAACACCCCTTTGGTCATCAAGGGCCGTCACGATCCCTGCATCATCCCCCGCGCCGTCCCCGTGGTGGAAGCCGCCGCGGCTGTGGCTTTGGTGGATATGATGCTGGACTGAGGTGTGTGGGGGGAACGAGGGGCTCTGCCCCTGGCCCCCGCAAGCCCCTTTGAAAAGGGGCTTGACCCCTATACTTTCAATAAACGTTTGTTTTCCGGAAAGGAATCATTATGAAATACGTATTTTCGGACTTCTATTTGCTGGTCGGCGCGGCTGACAAGGAGACTCGCACGGTGGGGGATGCCTACCGACGCATGGCGGGGATGATGGGGATTCCCGTGGATCCCGCCTGTCTGCTTTTTGCTCTGCGGGGACTTTGCTCGGGCGGGTTTGTCACGGTCTCTCCTGCGGAGGGCTTAATTACCGCAGATACCCCCATTGCCGTGACCGATACAGGCAAAAAGGCGGTGGCGATCTCGGGGATTCAAAAGCTCATGGGTGAGGTCAAGGCGTTCAACAAGAACGAGCTGAAATTTTGCCGTTTGGACCGTGCCGACTCGGATGGTGATTGGGCCTTGGACACCGAGAGCTTCACCGCCATCAGCGAGGATATGATGGGACGCAGGGAGATCGTCCATCCCCTGTTTGAACTGCGCGACGCGGGGGAGGGGATGCTGACCATGACGATT
This sequence comes from uncultured Clostridium sp., assembly GCA_964427175.1. GTDB lineage: Bacteria > Bacillota > Clostridia > Oscillospirales > CAG-272 > CAMEON01. Next base: position 2,362 of record CAYRTP010000004.1, read on the forward strand.
CATCATCCCAACCACAGCTACTCGCCCTATGAAGACGAGGAGGGGGAGGAGTCCGAAGCCAATCCCTTTGATCCCGATGCCGCCGCGTACAGCGACTCGGTATCCGTGACGGGTACCGCCGAGCGCATCATGGCGGGGATGTCCGACCTGGTGGCCGCGGCCCACGCCCTGCTGACCGAGGCTCCCAAGACCCGCAAGGTGGGGTTGCACGGTGCGGACAAGTCCCTGGTGGTCACCCTGGCCCGCGCGGCCTCGGAGCAGGGGATAGTCCTGCGCATGACGGTGGAGCAGATCCGCTTCAATCGCCAGCGATTCTACGGCAAGCGGGACAGCGACCTGGACTACGCCCAGTGCGGTGACCCCATCATCCTCCACGAAATGAACGGTGCGGCGGACTTTGCCGCCCTGGTCCTTCCCTGCGCGGTGGCCCTGCCCGAGCGTTTGGGGGAGGCGGATTTCGAGGCTATCGCCGCCGTCCATCAAAAGTTAAAATAAAAAGAAGGAATCATCATGAACAATCAAGCAACCGGAAAGCCCATGCGTACGGGTCTTTTGGGCGAGAAGCTGGGTCACAGCTTTTCCCCCCAGATCCACAAGGCCCTGGTGGGCGAACGATATACATACGAGCTCTACGAGCGCGCCCTCGACGAGGTCGAGGGCTTCATCAAAGGCGGTGAGTGGGATTCTCTCAACGTGACCATTCCGTACAAAAAGGTGGTCATGCCCTTCCTGGATGAGATCTCCCCCGAGGCCCAGCGCATCGGGGCGGTCAACACCGTCACCCATCTGCCCGACGGGCGGCTTCGCGGGGACAATACCGACTACTTTGGCTTTGAGCGCACCCTCAAATTCTGCGGTGTCAAGACCGAGGGGGTCAAGGCCCTGATCCTGGGCAACGGCGGCGCGGCGGCCACGGCTGTCAACGTCCTGCGGGACAACGGCGCGCAGGTGGTGGTGCTGGCCATCGACGGGATCCCCGTGGGAGGCATTACCCCCGAATCCTACGACACCCTCTACGATCGTCACGCCGACGCTGAGATCGTGGTCAACTGCACCCCCGTGGGGATGTACCCCAAGCTGGTGGGACAGAAGCTCATTGAGCTTGCCCGTCTGCCCCGCATGAAGGCGGTCTTTGACATGGTCTACAACCCCGCCCGCACGGCCCTGTTGCAGGAGGCCGACTCCCTGGGCATCCCCGCCTACAACGGACTTCTCATGCTGGTGGCCCAGGCCAAGCGGGCCTCCGAGCTGTTTCTGGGTGAGGCGCTTCACGACAGTGCCATCGACGAGATCGTGGAATCCATCTCCCGCGAGACCGGCAACATCATCCTGGTCGGTATGCCCGGAAGCGGAAAATCCACCGTGGGCAAGAAGTTGGCCAAAGCCCTGGGCCGTCCCTTCGTGGACACCGATGCCCTCATCGTGGAGGCGGCGGGCCGTGCCATCCCCGACATTTTCGCCACCGACGGCGAGGAGGTCTTCCGCGCCTTGGAGACCGAGGCGGTCAAGAAGGCGGGCATGATGAGCGGAGCCGTCATCGCTACGGGCGGCGGCGTGGTGACCCGTCAGCGCAACTACGCCCCCCTCTCCCAGAACGGGCGTATCGTATTCATCAAGCGTGACCCGGACCGTCTCCCCACGGAAGGCAGACCCCTGTCCCAGATCCAATCCCGAGAGGCCATGTACGCCGTCCGTCTGCCCCTCTATCAGGCCTTTGCCGACCTGGAGGTGGACAATAACGGTTCGATCCATGACACGGTAGAGGCCATTCTGACGGCTCTGGGCTACACTCATCAAGCGTAAAGGAGATCAACGTCATGAAGCTTCTCATCATCAACGGTCCCAATCTGAATATGCTGGGACTCCGCGAGCCCGGCATTTACGGCGACCGCAACTACGCCACCCTGTGCGCCCTCTGCGAGGGGTGGTGCGCCGAGGCGGGCTTTGACTGCGAGCTGTTCCAGTCCAACCACGAGGGGGCCATCGTGGACAAGATCCAGGAGGCCTACGGCCAGGTGGACGGCATCGTCATCAACCCCGCCGCCTACACCCACACCAGCGTGGCCATTCTGGACGCGCTCAAGGCGGTGGCCATCCCCACGGTGGAGGTCCACATCTCCAAGGTCAGCGAGCGCGAGGCCTTCCGCCAGATCTCCTACGTGAGCTACTACGCCCTGCGGACCATCCAGGGGATGGGATTCGAGGGTTACCGCGAGGCTATTTTGGAGCTGGGGCGGGTTTTGGGGGCGTAAGAACCCTACGATTATACACAAGCAAGCCCCCATGGCGTACCTGCAATAAAAGCAGGTGCGCCTTTTCAATTCAGCGTTTTTCGTCAAGACAAACAGAAAATGATATGATATAATAATAATCACAAGCAGGAGGCCACCGCTTATTGATCCATTCGAGGAGGTAAGAAATGGAAAATAGAGATTTGATCAAAAATGCTGTGAAATATATCAACAATTTGGGTTCTGATACAACGACCCTCGAGGACGTAGCAAAAAATGCGGGCTTTTCCACCGACTACTTCAATCGCATTTTTCGGAACCACACGGGATTTAACGTTATGGAATACGTGAAATTCCGGAAATTAAATCGTGCCGCACGCATGCTTCGCAAGTCTCCCGAACGGGATATTTTATCGATCGCATTGGACTCCGGATATGAAAGCCACGAGGGCTTTACCCGCGCATTTAAGGAGCAATACGGGAAAACGCCCAGCGAATACCGCGAAAGCATGAAAGAAACGCCGCTCGTTTGGGCAGACAACGAGCTCAACGCGACCGCCGTTGCCGAATTTCGCCACGTGCTTTCCGATTTTCATGAAAAAGATGCCGACGAGGCGATTGATTGGCTTTTGGAAAAGGACACCAAGCGTTTCGGATATACGGCAATCACCATTGCCAATAACGGGTCAAAAATTGTATCGGACAACAGCTCTTTTGAAGATGGATTTGTAACGATAGATAATTTTTTTGAAGACCCTCATTTAACAATCGTCTATGGCGATTTGGGGAATCTCAGAAATTATATAGATCGGCTCCTGCTCTTTAAGCCCAGCCATATCGACTGTATATTCCATAAAGACGTGTCCTTTGAAGCTGTAAAATCCGCACTTGAGGGCATTCCATTCAAAGGTATAAAAGAATACGATGAAACCATGTATTTCGGTGAACCGTTTGTTCTGCCCGAAGAAGCACAAAAGTATGATATCCATTTGTTGGAGGCCAAAGATTTGGAGGCGGTTGACGAGTTTATTGCCGAATACCCCAATGAAATGTTTAAAAAATCGGGTGGGTTCGGGCTGAAAAACCTGCTGAGACAGCCGCTTGAACAAAGACCCCTTTCGCAACCGTTCGGCGTTTTTGATGGCAAAAAGCTCCTTTCTATATCCTATGACGGGTTGCAGAGCACACACGGCTTTTGCCTAAACAACTGTGTTCATACCGCGATTTTACCGGGTACTCCCAATGATGCGATCAAATATCTGTATCTGACGGCTGCCAATGCCGCTATGGAGAAAGGCTTTATTCCGTTTGAGGATGCCCAATTTGGTGAATACGCAAAGAGCCACGGAGAATTTGATGCATATGAACTGGGATTTGAAAGAGTAAATACCGTGTATTCCATTGATTTTTAATGACAACAAAGCCCCGCCTCGCGCGGGGTCTTGTTGTCCTTCTGCGTCCTACATCCCCAGCATCCCCCGCCACAAACGGCACCAGATGTCCCAAAAGCCCAGCTTGTCGGCTCCCTCCGTGGCCGTGATGGCCACCTCGCCCAGGGAGGTTCCCTTGCAGGTGTAGGTGATCTTCCCCACTGCCTCCCCCGCGCGGATGGGGGCGGGCAGACTCTCGGGGAGGGTGACCGTATGCTCCACCGCCGCCATATCGGCACGGGGCAGGACGGCGGTGAAACGAGGGTAGGTCAGCCCCACCTCGTCCACGGTGCCCCCCGTGATAGGCATGGGAGCCAGGGTCCCGCCCTCGGCGGTGAACAGGCCGTAGGTGGCAAAGCCCCAGTCCAAAAGCCGCTGGGCGGCGGCGTTGCGGATATCGCGGGAGGCCGCCCCCATGATGACGCAGATGAGGGTCATACCATCCCGCTCGGCTGTGACCGAAATACAGAATCCCGCCTTGGCGGTGGAGCCTGTTTTCAGGCCGTTGCACCCTCGATAGAAGCGCACCAGGCGGTTGGTGTTGGTCAGCCCGAAGGCCCCGTTCCGAATGGTGTCCATCCAGGTGGAGCTGTAGGTCAGGATCTCCTTGTGGGCGATCAGCGCGCGGGACATGATGGCGATATCGGCGGCGGAGGTGACGTGGTTGGTGGCCGTATCGTCCAGGCCGTTGGTGTTCTCAAAGTGGGTGGAGGTCATGCCCAACTCGGCCGCCCGCTGGTTCATGCGGGCTACGAAGGCTTCCTCGCTCCCGTAGGTACGCTCGGCCAGGGCCACGGCGGCATCGTTGGCCGAGGCGATGACCACGCTCTTGACCATGTCCCGCACCGTCATCTGCTCCCCCTCTTTCAGAAAGATCTGGGACCCGCCCATGGAGGCGGCGTGGGCCGAGGCGGTGACGGTATCCTCCCACTTGAGGCTCCCCGATTCGATGGCCTCCATGACGAGCAGAAGGGTCATGATCTTGGTGACCGAGGCGGGGGGCATGGCCTCGGCGGGGTTTTGGGCGTATAGGGCCTGCCCTGTGGAGGCCTCCATAAGGACGGCGCTTTTGCAGTCCAGGTTCAGTTCGGGGACGGCGCTCGCCGTGCTTCCCTCCTCGGCGGCTACGGGAACCGCAAGGGTGAACAGCAGGACTACAACCAGCAGGAGGGACAGGGCACGGATGATTCTTGTGCGCATAGGGGTAACACCTCTCTTTTTTGGTAGAGAATATGAGCGCGGCGGGGGTTTTATGCCCATGCAAAAAGCCTCCCCCGATTCGGAGGAGGCTGTGTGGTTGCCGTTACTCGGCGGAGAACTTGTAGATGGTGGTATAATCGTACTTCTCACCGGGACGGAGGATGCAGGCGGTGAAGTCTGCCTCGCCCTGATGGTGGACGCTGTCGGGCATCACCTGGGTCTCCAGGCAGAAGCCGGTCTGGGTGGTCTGGTGGTTGCCGCCACGCAGGGGGAAACAGGGGTTCTTCAGGAAGTTGGCGGAGTAGAACTGCACGCAGGGCTGGTTGGTGAACATCTCCATCTTGCGGCCGGTTACAGGCTCGTAAGCCACGGCGCGGAGCTTGAGCGCACCGCCCGACTTGCAGGACTTCCAATCGGTGAAGTTGAAGCAGTGATCGTAGCCGCCCGCGGTGCGTAGATCGGCGCAATCGGCAAAGAAGTCACGGCCGATGGCCTTGGTCTGACGGAAGTCGAAGGGCGTGCCATCCACGGGCTTGATGGCCACGGGGATCAGTTCCTTGTCGCCTGCCACGTAGGACTCGGCATCCAGCCACAGGCTGTGGCCGAACACGGTACCCGAGGCGTTACCGCCCAGGTTGAAGTAGGCGTGGTTGGTGAGGTTGATGGGGGTAGCCTTGTCGCACTCGGCCTCGTAGCGGATGGAAAGAGCACCCTCGTTGTTCAGGGTGTAGGTGACCTTGATCTCCAGGTTGCCGGGGAAGCCCTCGTCACCGTCGGGAGAGGTGTGGGTCAGGGTCAGCACGGCACCGTCTGCGGTGACGGCGGTTTCGGCGTTCCAGATGACGTAGGAATAGCTCTTCAGACCGCCGTGGAGGGTGTTGGGGCCGTCATTGGCGTAGAGGCTGTAGCTCTGACCGTCCAACTCAAAGCCTGCCTTGGCGATGCGGTTGGCGTAGCGGCCCACCAGCGCGCCCAGGTAACCGTCCGCGGCCTCGTAGTCGGCCACCGAATCGTAGCCCAGGACCACGTCCAGGATCTTGCCGTTGCGGTCGGGGGCCTTGAGGCTGACCAGGGTACCGCCGAAATCCGTGATCTCCACGGTCACGCCGTTGTCGTTCATCAGGGTATAGAGGTTGGCGGTCTCACCGCTCTGGATCTTGCCGTAGGGGCGGGTATAGATATTCATGGTGTACCTCCGCATCAGTCGCCGTAGCCGATGGGGTTCTTGGTCTGCCAGTTATCGGCATCGCGGCACATCTCCACCATGCCGTACTCGGCCTCCCAGCCCAGGATCTCCTTGGCCTTGGCGGGGTCGGCATAGCAGGTGGCGATGTCACCGGGACGGCGGTCCACGATCTTATAGGGGACCTTCTTGCCGGTGGCCTCCTCGAAGGAGCGAACGATGTCCAGCACCGAGTAGCCGTGGCCGGTACCGATGTTGTAGGGCTCCACACCCGTGACCTTGCGGGCGCGGTTGAGGGCGCAGAGGTGTGCGCGGGCCAGGTCCACTACGTGGATATAGTCGCGGACACCGGTTCCGTCGGGGGTATCGTAATCGTTACCGAAGACGGACAGGAACTCGCGGCGGCCGGTAGCCACCTGGGTGACGTAGGGGAACAGGTTGTTGGGGGTACCCTTGGGGTCCTCGCCCATGAGGCCCGACTTGTGGGCACCGACGGGATTGAAGTAGCGAAGCAGGCTGACACTCCACTCGGGGATGGCCTTATGGGCATCGGTGAGGATGCGCTCGATCATCTGCTTGGTCTCGCCGTAGGGGTTGGTGGTACGGCCCAGGGGGGTGGTCTCCTTGATCGGGATCTCGGCGGGATCGCCGTAGACGGTAGCCGAGGAGGAGAAGACGATGATGCGGACATCATACTTCTTCATGGCCTCGCAGAGGTTGAGGGTGGAGACCAGGTTATTGAAGTAGTAGCGCAGGGGGACAGCCACCGACTCGCCCACGGCCTTCAGGCCCGCGAAGTGGATGACGCTTTCGATATCGGGATTCTCGGCAAAGACAGCGTCCAGCGCCTCGGCATCGCAGAGGTCCACCTTGTAGAACTTGGGACGCTTGCCCGTGATGGTCTCGATGCGGTCCAGGACGATCTCCTTGCTGTTGGAGAGGTTATCGACAATGATGGGGGTCTCGCCGGCCTCGATCAGCTCGACGACGGTATGGGAACCGATGAAGCCGGTTCCGCCTGTAACCAGAATAGACATATGTTTCTCCTTTATGGGAATAGATCAAATGAGCCCCGCCACAAACTCCCGCAGCTCGGGCATATAAGTCTCGGTCTCGGCCACCAGCTTGAACTGGGTACGGGCGCGGACCAGGTTATGGTCGGGGTACTCAGTATGGAAGTACACGTCGCCGTTCAGGTAGTCACCCAGGAAGCGCATCCCCGTCTCCAGGGTAATGATGTACCCGCCGTCGGGGAGCATGGCCAGCTCGTTTGGGGTCAGGTCGCCGCCCGTACCCTTGATGAAGCCGCGGGCGTAGGCCTTGAACATCTCGGGGACGAAGTGGACCTTATCCAGGTCGGGCTCGTCCTCGGTGGCAGAGGCCGCTCCGGCACGGATGGAGTCACCGAAATCGTACAGGGAGGAGCCGGGCATAACGGTATCCAGGTCGATGATGCAGACGGCCTCCTCGGTCACCTCGTCCAGGAGGATGTTGGAGAGCTTGGTGTCATTGTGGGTCACGCGGAGGGGCAGAGTGCCGTCGGCCAGCGCGTCCACAATGAGGGAGCATTTCTCGGCACGGTCGGTGATGAACTTGATCTCATCCTGGACCAGATGTGCCCGCCCCGAGGCATTTTTCTCCACGGCGGCCAGGAAATCGGCGTACCGCTTTTTGGTGTTATGGAAATCGGGGATGGACTCGATGAGACGGGAGGCATCGAAATCCGCCAGCCGACGCTGGAAATCACCGAAGGCCTCGCCCACACGGGAAAAGGTCTCGGCAGAGTCCACGGTCAGGCGGCAGACGACCCCCTCCACGAACTCGTAGGCACGCCAAAAGCGGCCCTCGGAATCGGTGTAGCCCAGCGCGCCGTCGCGGGTCTTGACCACCCGCAGGGTACCCCGCTCGGTGTCACCGCCCTCGGCGGCGAGCCCCGCGCGGATATGCTCGGTGACGGCTTGGATATTCTCCATGACCCCAAAGGGGTCCTTGAAGATGGAGGTATTGAGAATCTGCAGGGTATATCGCTTCCCTCCCTCCACCGTGACGATGAAGGTGCTGTTGATGTGTCCCGTGTGATTCGCCTTGATATCGGTGACCGCCCCCACGAAGGAGAAGCGGTCACAGGCGGCCAGGATCTGCTGTTGAGTCGGCTTTGTCATAGCAGATCAGTCCCACAGGTGCTCGGGGTATTCGCCCGCGTCGATGAGAGCCTGGATGGCGTTGACAACCCAAGGCTTATCCTCCTTGTAGGTCACGCCGTACCACTCGGACTCGGTGGGGTAGACCACCACGTCGCACTTGCCGGCCTTGACGAAGGTATCCACCGAGGTAGGCAGGAGAGACTCGGCCTTCATGGGATCGGCGGCATCCTTGAGGTTGGCCATGAACACGTCGAAATCCTTATCCAGCATATCGATGGTCTCGGCACCCAGGCCCCAGCAGTTCATGGAAACTACGGTCTCACCATCCAGGTAGACCATGTTGCCGTTTGCATCGGGATACTGCGCGTTGTCGCCCAGCTTCTCGATCTTGTGGGTCTCCACCAGGTCGACCAGCATACCGTTCTCGTCCACCTTGCAGATACCGCGGGAGCAACCGCCCTTATCGGTCAGGGTGTTCTTGACCTTGAAGCCCACGGCGCAGCAGTGGCAAACGCCGTCGTCGGCAAACTCGCCCTTCTCCAGCTTGGAGAGGTGAGCGGCCAGCTTCTCGTAGGTGTTACGGCCGTAGAAATCGTCGGCGTTGATGACACCGTAGGGCTCCTTAACGATGCCGCGGGTAGCGCGGACGGCGTGGGTAGTACCCCAAGGCTTGACACGTCCCTCGGGAATGGCGTAGCCCTCGGGGATGTCGGTCATCTCCTGGTAAGCGTACTCAACGGCGATGTGCTTCTCCACACGGGCACCGATGGTAGCCTTGAAATCCTCGGCAATGGCTTCCTTGATGATGAATACCACCTTATCGAAGCCGGCGCGCTTAGCGTCGAATACCGAGTAGTCAATGATGAAATTGCCGTCCTTATCGATGGGCTCCATCTGCTTGACACCGCCAAAGCGGGAACCCATACCGGCTGCGAGAATTACGAGAGTCATAATCGTACCTCCAAGAATTTGTATTTTGTAAGACCGCGTGCGGCCTCTGTGATTTTACATCCTTTACATTATATCATAAAAATAGCTGTTTGTAAAGGCTCTCGGATGAAAAACTTTATGCGACATTCCTCAAAAACTTTCGGAAAACCTCTTGCAATATCCCGCGTAAAGGTTTATAATATAAAGGATTATGCAATTCAATCCAAACAGGAGATATACACATGAAACTTGGAATCGTCGGACTCCCCAACGTAGGTAAGTCCACTCTGTTCAACGCCCTGACCAACGCAGGTGCCGAATCCGCCAACTACCCCTTCTGCACCATCGAGCCCAACGTGGGCGTGGTCGCCGTGCCCGACCCCCGTATGGACAAGCTGGCCGAGATGCACAACCCCGAAAAGTACACCCCCGCCGTCATTGAGTTCGTGGACATCGCGGGTCTGGTCCGCGGTGCCTCCCAGGGTGAAGGTCTTGGTAACAAGTTCCTTTCCCACATCCGTGAGGTAGACGCGATCCTGCACGTGGTCCGTTGCTTCGAGGACTCCAACATCGTCCACGTGGACGGTAAGGTGGATCCCCTTCGCGACGTGGAGACCATCAACATGGAGCTTGTCCTGGCCGACATGGAGATCATGGAGCGCAAGCTCAACAACGCCCGCAAAATCCTCAAGGGTGACAAGACCATCGCCGCCGATATCGCGGTTTACGAGCGGGTCATGAAGGCCCTGGAGGACGGTCAGTCCGCCCGTACCGTGGAGCTGACCGAGGACGAGCGTATTCTGTTCCACGATACCCCCCTCATTACCATGAAGCCCGTGATCTACGTGGCCAACGTCAGCGAGGAGGAGGCCAACGGTGACGTGAGCGGCAACGAGAGCTTCGCCAAGCTCAAGGAATTCGCTGACGGCGAGCACGCCGCCGTCATGCCCATCTGCGCGCAGATCGAGGCCGAGATCGCCCAGCTGGACGGCGAGGACAAGGAAATGTTCCTCTCCGAAATGGGCATCGAGGAGCCCGGTCTGGACCGCCTCATCCGCGCCAGCTACGCGCTGCTGGGTCTCATCAGCTACCTGACCGCCGGCCCCAAGGAGGTCCGCGCCTGGACCATCGTTAAGGGCACCAAGGCTCCCCAGGCCGCGGGTAAGATCCACTCGGACTTCGAGCGTGGTTTCATCCGCGCCGAGGTCATCGCCTACGACGATCTCATGCGCCTGGGCTCCATGAACGCCGCCAAGGATGCGGGTCTGGTTCGCTCCGAGGGCAAGGAGTACGTCATGCAGGACGGCGACATTGTCCTGTTCAGATTCAACATCTGATTTAGTTTGTAATTTTCTGTTGAATTTTGTAACGAGGAAGCTACAAGTATGAGAATGAGAAAAAAGAAGCACGGGGCCGAGCGTATCGCCGCCTGTGCTGAATATCTGATCGAGGATACCGCTCCCCTGGCCAAGTTGGCCTCCGAGCCCACCGCCATCTTCCCCGAGGCCAAGCCCATCCACCTGGAGATCGGCTGCGGCAAGGGCTCCTTTGCCGTGGGTATGGCCGCCGCCCATCCCGAGTGGAACTTCATCGCCATGGAGCGGGTATCCGACGTGGCCTGCTGTGCTCTGGAAAAGGCCAAGGCCACCGCCGATGACCGCGAGGGGGACAACCTCCGCTTCCTCATCGGAGATGCCCAGCACCTCACCGAGTGGGTAGAGCCCCACAGCGTGGCCCGTATCTACCTCAACTTCTCGGATCCCTGGCCCAAGAAGGGCTATGCCAAGCGGAGACTGACCTACCGCGGCTTTTTGGAGCTCTATAAGACCATCCTCGCGGAGGGCGGAGAGCTCTACCTCAAGACCGACAACGAGGGGCTGTTCGACTTCAGCCTGGAGGAGTTTGAGGCCATGGGCCTGACCCTACTGTTCTCCTCCCGCGACTTCCACAAGGCTCCCGAATCCGCAGGCAACATCATGACCGAATACGAGGCCAATTTCTCCTCCCAGGGAATGCCCATCTACTGCGCGCGAGTGAAGTTCTGAGCCCCAAAGCACTCATCATCGAACCGCGAAAAAGCGCATCGGAAATCCGATGCGCTTTTATATGTGCAGTTTCTAAACAAAAGTTATATTTTTTAACTTTCTGTTTCTTTTTGCCTACTGTTCGAAAAAGAAATTATTCCTCTTTCGCGTCGGCAAGACGATCCAGAGACTTCACCAGATTCTGGATCTGGTTATTCACAGAGGAGTGCATACTCTGGAAGCGGGAGGCGGTGTTGTTATTGTTCTTGGCGACCATCTCGCGCAGGCCGTGGTGAACACCGAAGCTGATATCCAGAATGGCCAGGTCGATGTAGATACCGTCCACGATGATCTCCAGCATCAGGCTGGTGTCGGGATCAGAGGCAAGCTTCGTGCGAAGGGTGTCCTCGTAGTACACGGGTCTGACGGTTTGATAGCTGATGGAGCCCATGGCTTCCAATACCGCGCTGACCATGTCCAATCGCTCCTCGGTCACCGTAGTGGGGACCGCGATGATGGTAAATTGGTCATGAAGGAACGTGTGGTAGTCCTCCTGCTCCCGATTGAACTTGGGCATGGGAACCACGCCGTACGCATTTTCCATGTTTCTCATGGACTGGTTCTCCAGCTCCATGATTCGAAGGGTCGCCATAGCGGCCTTTCCGTCCACGAAGTTGGTACGAATTTCTCTCTGCTCGGGATCTCCCGAACCGCCCGAATAGGAGCGTGTGCCGCCGTTGGTCCCGTAGTAGAGCTGCAACAGCTTTTCGGTCAGGGTATGGAGCCGCTCGCGGTCCAGAACAAACTCCAACTCACCGTCAGCATTCTTTTTGACAATATCCACCTCACAAGAACTCCAGTAAGGATCCACGCCGATCTGCTTGGAGGTTACAAAGCCGAATACGTCATTACGGGAGCTTCTGGGGTCACCATCGTCCTGATGGAGCAGAGGAATCAGAGAGATCTGCTTATCCAGCGTCCACTCGCCGCTTTCTACGTATTCGTAGAGATAGGGCTGGTTGGCATTGTTGAACAGGTCCTTATTGAACACCGTAACGAACGCGAAACGGTAGGTGGAGAGCAGGATGGAGCCGGTGGCCGAGTACTGCATCCCGTTGTAGCTGACCGCATCGTTGTAGCCCTGTGCCCACCAAGGCTTGGTCAGATCGATGTAGAAGGTGTCGGCCAGGTCGGCATAGTTGCCCGTCACCGTGTGGGGGAAGGCGGTGTAGGCGCAGGCAGCCATGACATCGTAATCGGTACTACCGGCCTGGATGGCCTGATTGACCTTGGTGACCACCGCGTAGTTGTCATCGGTGTTGTCCAGGATGCTGTTGATGGTGACGTTGAGGCGGCTCTCGACTGCCTTGTTTCGCTCAAAGACCACGTCATTGACAGGGTCGCCCTTCAGGCCCTCTACCGAGATCTCGCCACGGGTCCAGCCTTCCTTATCGCGGCTGATAAAGGTGACGGTCTCATTTTTGAAGTCGAGATCTGCGGGCAGATCGTCGCCGGTGCCGACTTCCTCCGCAAAGGTTACGGTTTCCTGAGCCGTATCGGTGCCCTCGGTGCTGTTTCCGCATGAGGCCAGTGAGCCCGCCAATAGGAGCGACGCAAGAAGTCCGCAGAGAATACGCTTGGCTTTCATAGGGGATTCCTCCTTTAACTTTTGATGATATTTCATCCCAATTATATAACAAAAACAACCTTTTGTCAAGAGGAACGCATGAATTTGTGCATTTTTTTTACAAAACCTCTTGCAATCCGGCCTTTTTTGTGCTACAATATTCCAATCCCCATGAAAGGAACCATCCAATATGAATTATACCTTCTCCGATAAGATCGCCAACCTCAAGCCCTCGGCGATCCGTGAAATCCTCAAGGCACCCAAGGATGCCGACACCATCACCCTGGCCGCGGGCAACCCCGCTCCCGAGACCTTCCCCGTGGCCGATCTGGCCCGCTTCGCCGCGGACATCTTCGCCAACGACTCCACCACCGCCCTGCAGTACGGTGCCACCGACGGTTACGAGCCCCTCCGCCGTGCCGTCGCCCAGCGTCAGAAAACGGTCTGGGGCATCGGCAAATCCATCGACGAGGGCGATGCCTTCAACGATACCACCATCATTGTTTCGGGCGGTAACCAGGGCATTGAGCTGGCCGCCAAGGTGTTCTGTAACGAGGGCGACACCGTCATCTGCGAGAACCCCACCTTCATCGGCGGTCTGAACGCCTTCCGCTCCTGCGGCTACAACACCGTGGGCGTGCCCATCGAGGAGGACGGCATGGACGTAGCCGCCCTGGAGGAGACCATCAAGGCTACCCCCAACGCCAAGCTCCTCTACGTCATCCCCACCTTCCAGAACCCCGCAGGCATCACCACCTCCCTGGAGAAGCGCAAGGCCATTTACGAGGTCTGCAAGAAGTACGGCCTCATGATCCTGGAGGACAACCCCTACGGCGAGCTCCGCTTCGCGGGTGAGGAGATCCCCACCATCAAGAGCTTTGATACCGAGGGCCTGGTCATCTACTGCTCCTCCTTCTCCAAGATCCTGTCCGCCGGTATGCGCGTGGGCTTCGTGGTCGCTCCCGAGGAGGTCGCAGCCAAAATGGTGGTAGCCAAGCAGTCCGAGGACGTACACACCAACCAGTTCTTCCAGATGCTCTGCTACAAGTTCATGACCGAGTGCGACCTGGACGCGCATATCGCTATGATCCGCCGGGTCTACGGCCGTAAGTGCCGCCTCATGCTGGATTGCCTGGAGCGGGAGCTTCCCTCCTCGGTCAAGTTCACCCGTCCCGAGGGCGGTCTGTTCATTTGGGTCACCCTGCCCGAGGATGCCGATGCCGCCGCCTTCCTCAAGGCCTGCATCGCCGAAAAGCTCATGATCGTTCCCGGCGCTACCTTCAACTGCGACGTGACCCAGGGCTCAAGCTCCTTCCGTCTCAACTACTCCACCCCCTCGGACGCGCAGATCGTGGAGGGCGTAGCCAGACTGGGCAAGGTCGCCCGTCAGTTTGTCCGGTAAGCGGAGGCCCGCCATGTCTGTGACCATCCGACCGGCTGTGGAATCCGATATCCCCCGCCTGGAGGCCCTGCTCTACCAGGTCCACGGACTCCACGCAGAGGGCCGCCCCGACCTCTTTATCCCCGGGTGCAAAAAATACACCGCTGATCAGCTCCGCGGGCTTCTCTCGGATCCCGAAAACACCCCCATCTTCGCCGCGATCCTGGACGGCGTGCCGGTGGGCTACTGCTTCTGCATCAAGCAGGTACAGACAGCCGCCTCCATGCAGAAGATCGCCACCCTCTACGTGGATGACCTCTGCGTGGATCAGACCATGCGGGGACGCGGCATCGGCAAGGCCCTCTACGACCACGCCGTGGCCTACGCGCGGGAGCAGGGGTACTACAACCTGACCCTCAACGTCTGGGCCTGCAACCCCTCCGCCATGGCCTTCTATCAGAAATGCGGCCTGGCGGTCCAAAAGGTAGGCATGGAACTGGTGCTTTGAAGCACGGGCTGCAAGATACTCAAAATACGAAACAAATGGAGTTTTTGCCATGAAAAAAGGTACGAAGAAAATCATTCACGTCATCATCAGCCTGCTCTACATTGTGTGGGGTATCGGTGCGCCCCTGTCGGTGCTCCGCAATCTGGCCGCGCTGAACCTGGAGGCCATCCTCAACGTCGGTACCATCCTGTCCCTGGCTACCGGTCTCATCATGCTCATCGCGGGTCTTTTGGGTCTGCTCCGTCTCCGTCCCCTCTACCGCCGACTCCTGGGTATCATCATTTTTGTCCTGGCTGCCGCATCGGCTGTGACCTCCCTCATGGGCGGAAACATCGTTTGGCAGTCCATCCTCCAGGCTGTCATGGCTTGGCTGTATATCATTTGGTAATCATACGCCGCAAAAGCAACGGTTTCTTCGGAAGCCGTTGCTTTTCCTTCTCTCAAAAATATCCATAAATTGTTAATTATTCTACATTTTGTTACACTTCCATTCGAGCTACTCGCCACTTTTCCAAAAAAATCAAACAAAAATTCCCCAAAGCCCTTGACGAACCGTGGTGAATGTTATATAATAATATAAGATGTTTTTTGTTTTCCGCCGTTCCGGAAATTTCCGACAATCGGACATATCGGCGCGGCAAGCCCCCAAAAGAAAGGACGTTCCGACATGGCCGAATTGGATCCCAAAGAGCAAGCCTCCGCCCAAGCGGAGAACGCTTCGCCCAAAAAGAAATACGTCAAACGAACCGCCTTTTTCATCACCGCCACCATCATCGCACTGCTCCTGTTCGCCGCGGCTGTCATGGAGCCGTTAGTCAAGGTTCTTCGCTATATCGTCTCCCTCCTCTCCCCCCTCATCATCGGCGGCGTGATCGCGTATCTCTGCGCCCCCATCCTCAAAATGTACGAGTATCGGGTGTTCCGCCGCATGAAACGAGGAAGCCTGCATAAAGGACTATCTCTGTTTCTGACCGTCATCACCGCTTTCGGTATCGTAGCGGTGGTCTGCGTCATGATGATCCCCCAGCTTCTGACCAGCATCAACGAACTCCTGGCCAACCACGAGGCTTACATCAACGGCTTTTTGGGCTGGTTGCAGAACATTCTCGATAATCTCACCGAAAACCTCCCCGTCGATGTCATCGACATCTCGGATATTGAGAAGCTTACCGATTTCCTCACCGAGATCATGGGAGACATGGAAAACAGCTACGTACAGCTCTTTTCCCAGGTTCAAGACATCCTGGCCGAGGGTAACGTACTGCAAAAGGTCTGGGGCCTGTTTCTGACCTTCTTCAACTCGGTCAAGAATCTGCTTCTGGGCCTGTTCATCGCCTTCTATATCCTGGCATCCAAGGAAAAGCGCATCGCCCAGGTCCGCAAGTTCCGCCGCGCCATGTTCAACGAGAAGAATGACCGTCGGATCGGTGAGATCGCCACCCTGGCCAACAAGACCTTCGGCGGCTTCATCTACGGTAAGATCATGGACTCCCTGGTCATCGGTATTCTGACCTTCGTGATGCTGTCCATTTTTGAGATCTCCCCCTACAACCTGCTCATCTCCACCTTCGTGGGTCTGACCAACGTCATTCCCGTATTCGGCCCCTTCATCGGTGCCATCCCCACCTTTTTCGTGGTGCTCATCTCCAACCCCAGCAAGGGACTCTTGTTTCTGTTCCTCATCCTCATCATCCAACAGCTGGACGGCAACATCATCGGTCCCAAGATCCTGGGCGATAACACGGGTGTCAGCTCCCTGTGCGTCATCATCGCCATCTCCATTTGCAGTACCCTGTGGGGCGTGGCGGGTATGATCATCGGCGTGCCCATCTTCGCCGTGGTCATCGAGTTGGTCAAGCGGATGCTGGAGCAGCGACTCGAAGCCAAGGGCGAACCCACCGACACCCAGGAATACTACCCCGAAAACGCGGTCGGCAACCCCGAGCTGGACGTTCACTACGAGCACGCTTCCCTGCTCTACAGCTACGAGCACTCCCGCATCAAGCCCCGCTTGGAGCGTGGCTGGAATTCTATCCTGAGCCATCTGGGCCGTCAGAGTCACGAGCAGACCGAGGAACACCCCGACGGCGAAGATGATACGTCCGATTCGGACAAAGACCCGCAATCCTGATCTCACCCGAAGGCACTCGGTATTCTTGCCGAGTGCCTGTCCCTTCCGCATCTCCCTTCCGTAAGGAAAATTTTTCTGTTCGGAGGTCATTATGACTGATTCTCAAAAATCTCCCCTCACTTCGGAGCCTATGGACAATCCCGCAGAGGAGCCGATTGAACAACAGCCTGTTGATGAGCAGTCGTATGACGGGCGATCAACCATTCCGCCGCCCGCATCCAATACCCGCGTCAAGAAGCGGGTCCCAAAACGCCTGTTCTTCTTCAGTACCCTGGCCATCATCGCCATCATCCTGTACTGCATCGTCAATGCCGACAGCTTTGTCTCGGTATTCAACCGTTTGGGTGACGTGCTGGCCCCCATCCTCGTCGGATGCATCATCGCGTACCTGTGCAACCCGTTTTTGCGCTTTTTTGAGTTTCTGGTATTCCGCAAAATGGGCCAGAGCAACCTGCGAAGGGTGCTCTCACTCCTATGCACGATACTGGTGGTTTTCGGCATCCTGTCCGTGGTCATCGCTCTGATCGTCCCCGAGCTCATCGACAGCATCCGTCAGCTGGTCCTCAATTATGAGTACTACCTGAACCACCTGCTGTCCTTCGTCCAGTCCATCATCGATAAGTTCCAGCTGGACCTGGACATTTCGGACGTAGAGAAGTTCACCGCCCTCATCGTCCAGTTGTTTGGTACCGCCGAGGAAGCCGTTGCCAAGCTACTCTCCGCTCTCCAGGGCTTAACCGAGAGCGTCGCCCTGTTTGATAACATCTGGGCCTTCGTGGTCAACCTGTTTAACACATTCAAGAACCTGCTCTTGGGTCTCTTCATCGCCCTCTACATCCTGTCCTCCAAGGAAAAGCGCAAGGCGCAGATCAGCAAGTTCCGCGCCGCCTTCTTCTCGGACCATCAAAACGAAAAGATCACCACCGTGGTCAAGCTGGTGGATCAGACCTTCGGCGGCTACATCAAGGGCCTGCTGTTGGATGCCCTGGCTGTGGGCGTAGTGACCTTCCTGCTCCTGTCCATCTGCAAGGTTTCGGAGTATAACCTGCTGATCGCCGCCATCTGCGCCGTGACCAACATCATTCCCGTGTTCGGTCCCTTCATCGGTGCCATCCCCTCGGGTCTGATCGTGCTGATCTCCAACCCTGAAAAGTTCATCCTGTTCGTGGTCCTGATCCTGATCATCCAGCAGATCGACGGCAACATCCTCTGCCCCATCATCCAGGGAAATAATACGGGTGTCAGCTCCCTGGCCGTCATCATCGCCATTACCGTAATGGGCGGATTCTTCGGCATCATCGGTATGGTCATCGGCGTGCCTGTGTTCGCCGTCATCATCGAGCTGGTCAAGCAGACCATCGAGAGCCGTCTCACAAAGCAGGGGAAGGCCACCGACACCACCCACTACTACCCCGTCAACGCGGTGGGCAACGCCGAGGAGGACGTGTACTACGAGCACGCCCACTGGAAATATAAGTACGATCACTCCCGTCTCAAGCCCCACGTGGATAAATTCCTGGCGGCGGTCGGGCGTATCAGAAAGAAAAAGAAATCCAACGGCAAAAACAACAGCAACGGCCATAAGAAAAACAACGCATCGGGCAACAAAAAACACAACTCCCCGAGCAAAAAGCATAAGAACGGCAAGAAGAAAAAGTAATCCTAATGCTAATTCACAAACAAAAACTTGAATAAGAGAGCGTGCCTCCGGCGGCTTAAGGGCCTTTTGAAAAAGGCCCTTAAGAATCCCCAAAACTTTGAAAAGGGATTTATGAGGGATACGAGAGGACACCAAGAGCCATAGAGGGCATCACCATGGGGCCCCTGCCCCATTGGTATATGGGGCTGTATTCAAGTTTTTTATTGTAAAATAGTATAAGGCAATCCCGCTGTTCTTCATGTTCGTTTCACAAAAAAGGACTATGATAGTTCCATCAAAATTCGCACATACCGGAGGTATCCCATCATGAATCAGCAATCCAATCGCCGCACGGGCGGCATTTCGGTCGAAACGGCCCACATTTTCCCCATCATCAAGAAGTGGCTCTATTCTGAGAAGGACATCTTTCTCCGTGAGCTGGTCTCCAACGCCGCCGACGCGGTCACCAAGCACCAGCGTCTGATCTCCCTGGGCGAGATCGAGGGTGAGGACGAAAGCTACCGCATCACGGTCACGGTGGACAAGGATGCCGGCACCCTCACCGTGTCCGACAACGGTATCGGTATGACCGAGGACGAGGTCACCCGCTACCTGGGCAACATCGCTCTGTCGGGTGCTTTGGACTTCATCAACAAGTACGAGGGCGAGCAGAAGGACGGAAACGGGGCCAAGAACGGCACCGGTATCATCGGTCATTTCGGCCTGGGCTTCTACTCGGCCTTCATGGTAGCCGACACCATTGAGGTCATCACCCGCTCCTACACGGGAACCGAGACCATCCGTTGGGTCTGCAACGCCGACGGAAGCTACGAGTTCACCGATGCTCCCTACGCCCTGGAGCGCGGTACCGACATCATCCTCCACGTCACCGAGGAGGAGGCCGCCTACCTGGGTGCCTACAAGATCAAGGAAATGCTGGACAAGTACTGCTCCTTCATGCCCACCGAGATCTACTTCGCAGACGCAAACGCCGAGGAGGATAAGGCCGCCGAGCCCGCATCCGAGGACGGCGAGGAGGCCGCTCCCGCCGAGCCCCCCCCCATCAACGATACCACCCCTCTGTGGCAGAAATCCCCCTCGGAGTGCACCGAGGAGGAGTATAAGGACTTCTACCGCAAGGTGTTCCACGATTTCCGCGAGCCTCTGTTCCACATCCACATCAACGCCGACTACCCCCTCAACTTCAAGGGTATTCTCTACTTCCCCCGCCTGGGCAACGAGTACGAGTCCATTGAGGGCCAGGTCAAGCTCTACTACAATCAGGTCTTCGTGGCCGATAACGTAAGCGAGGTCATTCCCGAGTATCTCTTGATGCTCAAGGGTGTGCTGGACTGCCCCGAGCTTCCTCTGAACGTCTCCCGCAGTTACCTGCAGAACAACACCTACGTCTCCAAGGTCTCGGCCCACATCGTCAAGAAGGTCTGCGACAAGCTCAACTCCCTCTGCGACACCGACCGCGAGACCTACGAGGGTGTCTGGGACAGCATCCGCACCTTCGTGGAGTATGCTTGTATGCGTGACCGCAAGTTCTACGACCGCGTGAAGAACTCCCTGCTGTTCAAGCTCACCGACGGCAAGTACGTCACCATCGAGGAGTATTTCAAGACCGAGGACGGGGCCGCCGAGCCCGCTGAGAAGATCGTCTACTACACCTCCGATCCCGAGGGCCAGGCCCAGTACGTATCCCTCTTTGAGGCCGAGGGCATCCGCGTGGCCATCCTGGACAAGCTCATCGACTCCCAGTTCGTACAGATGTACGAGTCCTACGCAGGCTCTGATCAGAACGCCGTCAAGTTCCAGCGGATCGATGCCGACGTAGCCGCCGCCCTGACCCGCGACGGAGACGTGACCGAAAGCGAGGCACTCACCGCCCTCTACCGTAAGGTCAGCGGCAACGATAAGCTGGAGGTCAAGTACACCTCCCTCAAGGACGAGTCGGTCCCTGCCATGCTGACGGTATCCGAGCAGTCCCGCCGTATGGAGGAGATGATGAAGATGTACGCCATGCAGGGCGGCATGGACGGTATGCCTTCCTACCCCGTGGAGTACACCCTGACCGTCAACAACGCCTCGGCACTGACCACCCGCATGATGGACCTCTGCGACACCGAGCCCGACAAGGCCGAGCTGCTGGCCGCCCAGGTCTACCGTCTCTGCCTCCTGTCCCAGCGCCGTCTCACCGCCGAGGAGCTGAAGTCCTTCCTGGCAGGCAGCTTTGATCTGTTGGGCAAGCTGTAAGCCATGTCCTTCCTCAATACCGACATCCCCGAGCTTTCGGGCTTTGATTCGGGCCTCTGCCTCACCAACCTGGACCTGTTGGCCCTGCGCCAGGATCGGGTCAGCGAATCGGTACTGGCCGTCCTCTCGGAGTTGGCCGATGCCCTCATCCAGGATGCGGGAGGAGATCCCGACACGGTGGACAGCATTCTCCTCTCCCTCCAGAGTCCCCCCGACATGGAGGAGGATGCGGGCATGGACCCGGGCATGAATCCCCGCGTGGCCTCCGCTGTGGCCCCCATCAATCTGGATGCCATCCGCCGTATGTCAGCCCGCTCGGGGCTCTACGCCCGTCTGATCCTCTACCGTATGATTGAGGAGCGGATGCCCTCCCGTCCGCCTGTCCAACCTGAGCCCTCCCCCCGCTCCGCCCTCCCCCATACGGCGCGGGGACGGGTGGCCTATATGCCGGGCTCCTTTGCGGACAAGGCCTACCTACGGCTCACCGCCCCTTTGAAAAACCCCCGCGCCGCCGCCACGGCCAGCTTCGTGGATGCCTGCGAGGAGGTCCACAGCGGGCTGTGCGAATACTGCATCCTCCCCCTGGAGAACACCCACAACGGTCGGCTCACCGCCTTTACCCGTCTGATCCTGCGCTATCGCCTGCAGGTGGTGGCGGTCTGCGACCTGGAAAACGGAGCCGCCGACGGCCAGACCACCCGCTTCGCCCTCCTGCGGGAGGCCGACGAGAGCCAATTCCCCACGCCTCTGACCACCGACGGGGGCGAGCGTCCTTCCCCCCTCTACTTGGAGCTGGTCCACCTCACCGACTCCCCCTCTCTGACCGACCTGCTGGTTGCCGCAGAGTTCTGCGATCTGCCCCTGTGCCGCGCCGACACCCTGCCCCGCTTTGACGAGCTGGAGGCCATCATCGAGGACGAGCCCGCCGTAGCCTTTGCCTGCGTGCTGAACGCCGAGGAGGGAGACCTGACCACCTTCCGCCGTTTCCTCACCCTGGAGGCCCCCGAGGACATCCTCACGGGGCTCTACGGAACTGTATAATTTATTTGAAAGGAAATTCACATCATGAACCGCTACACTTACAAGCCCAGCGGTGTTTGCTCCCGCCAGATCGACATTGACGTAGAGGGCGACACCATCGTAAAGGTTGCCTTCACCGGCGGTTGCTCGGGTAACACCCAGGGCGTTGCCGCTCTCATCGCCGGCATGAACATCGACGAGGCTATCTCCCGCATCGAGGGCATCCACTGCGGTCCCCGTCCCACCTCCTGCCCCGACCAGCTCTCCAAGGCCCTCAAGACTTACAAGGCTGAGCAGGCTTGATTGGAAGAACACGCCTCCAAAAAACTTTCCGACGTAAACCTTATCAAAACAAACAGAAAAAGAGAGAACGCAGTGGCTTTGACCGCTTTGTTCTCTCTTTTTGCTTATTCAATTACCACGCCACGCCCCAAGGGAGCTACGGCGGCATAGGCGGTGAGGCGGGCTTTCTGCTCCCTATCGGTGGTACAGGAGGACAGGTCCACCCCCGTTCCCACGGTGGCGTACAGCCCGCTGACCGCTCCCGCATGAGTGGGGTCCGTGGGGATCCACACCAGCTTGGGAAGGGCGCGGGAGCTGTCCAGATAGGCCAGCAGGGCGGTCACCTCGGCGGGAGAACCTCCCCGCACCAGCAGGTTTCCTCCCCGTCGGACAGTGGCCAGCCCCCATACCCGCAGGGCCTGGGTCCACAGCAGGTTCCGCTCGTGGGCGGACAGTTCTTCCCCGCCGCTCCGCTTGCGGAGTGCCTCTCCCGCGTGGTAGGGGTCGGGGCGGACAAATTCGTAATCCTCGGGGAGCCGACACAGCGGATGCACCCCGCCCGCCGTCAGCGCGGCCTCCAGCTCCCGTGTCCAGGCACCCAAATTTTCTCCTTGCACGGTTTCGGGAGCTGGCAAGACGGTCAGCTCCGCTCCGATCAGTCGGCACCCGGGTTCACTGGGAGCACAATAGGGGCAGACAGGCGGGAGCATCAGGGGCGATGCCGAGCAGCCGTACCAATGACGATCGGTCCAGGCCGACCAAAAATCTCGGGCCGTGTGGGGGCACAGGGGGATACGGATCCCCGTGGCCTCGCGTAGGGCACTCTCCACCGCTTCCCGCATAGGGTGGCCCGCACACAGAGGCATCGCCTCCGCCAGGGCCAGGAATTTGTCATAATCCGAGGCTCCTCCCGTGATGTAGGCCTCATGGATGCCGCAGGCACGGAGGAGACGGGCAAGGTTCTCGTTTCGCCCCAGGCCCAGGCTATGTGCCGGATTTCTCATATCTGCTCCCTCCATATCGTCACATTTAAAACAGAAAAGGGCCGCGCAAGCGACCCTTTTCATCGATCTGATTAGTCGACCTTCTTGTACTCGACAATGCCGATCTTGATGGAATCTTCCTTCTCCTCGAAATCGAAGGTGCCGTTGTACTCATCGGCCTTCTCGTCATCGCTCTCGAAGGTAAAGGTGATCTTATCGTCAGCGATCTTGTAAGTACCCTCAGCGGTGAACACGGAAGAACCGAGCAGCTTAACGGTAATGGTTACCTTGCTACCCTTGAACTCGTAGGTTGCACCGGAGCCCAGGACCTCTGCAGAATACTCACCGGACAGCTTCTTGCCGCAGGAAGCAAACACAAACAGAACCATGGTCAGAGCCATAACCAGAGCCAGAACACGAATAGACTTCTTCATCTCAACAGTCTCCTTTCATAGTGTTTACGGGAAACCCGCATACTCATATTATAGCGTATGACCAAAATTTTGTCAAGGGGTTTTCCGAAAAATCATCACAAAACCGACAAACAAAAAATCATATATCCTCGTCCAAACCGACTTTTTTTCGTCGGGACTTCACACCCAATTCACAAAGCGGGAGCAGAAGACTCACCCCGCAGGCGGCGATGCACAGGTAGGCGAACAGGTTTCCAATGACGCTGTACACCGTCACGCGGTCGGACAGATAGACCTCCTCCATCACGTAGCCCGTCTTGAGGGCATCCAAAGATCCGATCACCTCGCCCTTGGCATTGATGACCGAGGAGACCCCCGTGACGGCCGCCCGAACCACGTACCGCCCCGTCTCGATGGCGCGGAGCTGGGATTGAGCGTGGTGCATCCATACGCCGCGGGAGTCCCGGAACCAGGAGTCATTGGTGGACACCGCCAAAAGCTCTGCGCCGTTGCCGATGCTGTCCAGGGCGTTGCGCTCGTAGATGGAATCGAAGCAGATGAGGGAGCCCACCTGTCCGACCTCCAGGTCAAAGACCACCGAATCCTCCCCCGCGGGGATATCTTCCTCCAGGGTATTGATCTCGGCCAGGGGCGGAATCAGGGTCGTGATGAGATTGCGGAAGGGCACGAACTCCCCGAAGGGGACGGGATTTCGCTTGTTGTAAACCGTATCATGAATGGTTCCGTCAGGGAGGGCCACCACGATGGAGTTGTAATCGGCGGCACTTCCCTCCTCCACACGGGTAAAGAGCCCGCAGAGGATGGGGACTCCGCACTCGACGGCCAGTTCGGTGACGTACTCATACACCGAAGCGGAACGGTCGATATTGGCGGGGATACAGGTCTCGGGCCAGACAATGATGTCCGCCCCCGCCTGGGCCGCCTCCAGGGACAGCTCGCCGTAGATATCCATAACCTGGCTCATGGTACCCAGGCCCCAGTAATCCAGGGAGGACTTGTTGCCCTGGATGGCGGCGGCGGTCAAGGTCTCGCCGTCGTCGGTCAGAGTGGCCATGCGAATGGCACCGAAGGTCAGGTTCCCGAAGAACAGCCCCGCGGCCAAGGCTCCGCACAGGACACGGCGGGAGGGGTGCAGGAGCATCTCCGCCAGCAGGCCGTTCACCGCCACAATGAGGAAGGTGATGAAGTAGGAGCCGAACAGGGTGGCGGATTGGAGCATGGGAACCAGCTCGGCCTGTCCCAGCGATAGTCTCGCCCACGGAACTCCCGACCATCCGCTGTGGGCCTGCCACCACTCCAGTACGGTCCACAGGCAGGCAAACAGGATGGGATGCAGGACTTTCTTACCCGACAGCCACTTCCCCCGCAGGGCCAGGCCCATAAGGGGAAACAGCAGAGCCGCGCCCAGGGCCTGGAACAGGGACAGCCCCAGGCAGGCGACTCCCACCACCACCGCCGAGGCGGGGCGGGACATATCCGCGAAATCCAGCGGGTACATATAGAGAAACCAATGAAAGCTCACGATATAGAAGGGCCAGAAGAATCCCAGGCCCAGGCCGTAGAGACGGCGGTACTTCACCGTCGGGTCGGCCGTCACCGTCAGGATAACGGGGAGAGCGGGGAGCAGTGCCAGCCACTCCAATAGCCCGATTTGAGGAAAGATGACCGAAAAACCCAGGAGGAGAGAACCGAAGATGAGCAGGAGCCACCGCCGCTTGACGACAAGGTCACGGAAGCGGCCAAACAGGGAGGTCTGACCCATGGAGCCACCCAACAAACTCATCACAATTCCCCTCCTTCAAACTTTTCCGAGGGACGGGCATCCCACTTGGGGATTCCCTTGCCCTTTAGGTCAAAGCCCTTGGTGAACCACACGTCGGCGGGGGGAATGACGAACTCCCGTCCCCGCAGGTAGGTCAGAGATCCTGCGTCCTCGGGGAGATCGAAACGGAGGCGGTAGGCGTAGAGGGCCTGGAATTTGTATCCCGACCGCTTGTCGCCCCGATTGACGCCGTACTTGCCGTCCCCCACCAGAGGGTGGCCGATGTGGGACAGGTGGGCGCGGATCTGATGGGTCCGCCCCGTGACCAGCTCCACCTCCAGGAGGGAGACCACGTCCCCCCCGTCGCGGCGCTCGCCCAGGACGCGGTACTTGGTGATGATCTCCTTGGCACCCGGAAACTCACGGTCCCGCACCTCCACCATATTCATGCCGCTATCCTTGCGGAGGTAGCCGCGGAGGGTTGCCCGCTCCCGCTCCATGTGGCCGTGGACCAGGCAGAGGTAGAATTTGGAAAGCTGATCCTCGCGGATGACCTGATTCATATCCCGCAGGGCGGCGGCATCCTTGGCGGCGATGACCATGCCCCCCGTGTTGCGGTCGATGCGGTTGCAGAGGGCGGGGGCAAAGGACTGCTCGCTTGCGGGGTCATACTCCCCCTTCCCGCAGAGGTCGGCCTGGATGTGCATGATGAGGGTATTCTCGCCCCCCTCGGCATCGTCATGGACCAGCACGCCGGGACGCTTATTGAGGAGCATGATATGCTCGTCCTCAAAGACGATATCCAGCTTGGGCTTGATGGCGGTCAGTGCTCCCGTGTCCTTGGAGGCGGCATCGAAGAACTCGTCCTTGATGAAGAGTTGGATCTCGTCCCCCTCGTTGAGGATCTGATTCTGCTCGCACCGCGCCCGATTGACCTTGATCTTTTTGGTGCGGATAAATTTATACATCAGCGATTGCGGAAGCCCCTTCACCGCCTTGGTGAGGAACTTGTCCAGCCGCTGCCCCGCGTCGTTTTTCTGTATGGTAATGATGCGCATGGGATCTCCTTATTCTGTTCGAAATGGCTTATACTCATCTCCGATTAAAACATTGATTGCCTCCGGCGGCTTAAGGGCCTTTTGAAAAAGGCCCTTAAGAATCCCAAAAACTTTGAAAAAGGATTTATGAGGGACGCGAGAGAACACCAAGAGCCATAGAGGTCATCACCATGGGGCCCCTCCCCCATTGGTGTATATAAACGCTCGTCGGATTCAATGTTTGATCAAAGAATAGTATGTTTTTTCATTATTATACTCTTTTTCCTGCCATAATGCAAGACCTGCAGGCAAATTATTTGACGAAACACAAAAACTTTACACTTTGGACATTTACATTTTTCGCATAGCGTGGTACAATTAGAATGAAGTATTTTACCCAAGGAGTCCCTATGTCCACCACACCTCAAAATCCTACCTTCGCCATTGTCACCTGTGGCTGCAAGGTCAATCAATACGAATCCGAAGCCATTGCAGAGGCCCTGGAGGCGGCGGGCTGGGTCCAGCGTCCCTCCTTTGAGGCCTGCGCCCTGTATATCGTCAATACCTGCACCGTCACCGCCGAGTCCGACCGCAAGGCCCGCCAGATCATCCGTCGGTTCATCGGCAAGCACCCCGAGGCATTCGTGGTGGTCACGGGATGCTCGGCCCAGGCCCACGCCCAGGGCATCGCTTCCATCCCCGGTGTGGATGCCGTAGTGGGCAACCGCGCAAAGCTCCGCGTTGTGACCATCGCCAATACGCTGTTGGCCGAGGGGCAGAAGCCCGCCTCCCCCATCGTGGAGGTTCCCTCCCTGGAGGGCTCGGAATTCGAGGCCATGTCCATCACCCGTTTCGGCCGTGCCCGCGCCTACGTCAAGATCGAGGACGGCTGTGAGTCCCGTTGCGCCTATTGCGCCATTCCCGCCGCCCGCGGTCCCATCCGCTCCAAGCCCATGGAGCAGGTGCTGGCCGAGGTCGAGGCCCTCACCCAAAACGGATGCCGTGAGGTGGTGCTGACGGGCATCGAGACGGGAGCCTGGGGACGGGACCTGGGAGAGGTCCGCCTGCAGGATCTCCTGCTGGAAATTGACAAGATCCCCGGCGTGGGCCGCATCCGACTGGGCTCCCTGGACCCCACCGTCATGACCCCCGACTTCGTGGCAAAGATCGCGGGGCTTCACTCCCTCGCCCCCCACTTCCACCTATCCATGCAGAGCGGATGCTCCGCCACCCTGGCCCGTATGCGGCGCAAGTACAACCGCAAGCAGGCTGAGGCCGCCATGGCGCGGGTCCGCGCCGCCATTCCCGGCGTGCAGTTCACCACCGATATGATCGTGGGCTTCCCCGGGGAGACCCCCGAGGAGTTTGCCGAAAGCGCGGAGTTCGCCCGTCAGGCGGAGTTCCTCCACATCCACGTGTTCCCCTACTCCAAGCGGGAAGGCACCCCCGCCGCCACCATGGGGGATCAGATCCCCGAGGCGGTCAAGCACGAGCGGGTGGGCATCCTCTCCCGCATCAGCGAGGAGTCCTGCGGGGCTATCCTGGACCGCGTCCTGGCGGATCCCGACGCTCGCCTGATTATTCTTCCCGAGACCCGCGGACAGGGCTTTGTCATGGGCCACACCCCCGACTTCCTGGAGGTCAAGGTGCTGACCGAATGCCCCATTCATGAGTCCGAGATCACCGTCCGCCCCCTCCGACGGGAGGGAGAGATTTTGGTCTGCGCCCCCATCCCGGACTGACTCGGCATAACCGTTATTTCTAAAGGAGCCTACCATATGTCCACCCTCACTCCTACCCCGCATCCCGCCTCCCCACCGCGGGACACCGCTATGGTCCGTCATTTCCGTACCGCGGCCCCCGACGAATTTCTCCCCGTGGTCAACGCCGATCTGGGGCTCCGCCTGGATGCCAAGACCTTCCTGCGCCTGCAGGGCTACTTCAAGAATACCGCCCTCCGCGACCCCGGCGTAGGGGAACTGCGGCTGTTGGATGCCCTTCATCGAAGCGGGCTCCACGCCCCCACCCGTATCGCGGTGGGTGAACTCACCACCGAAAGCGAAGCCATTGCCCAGACCTGGGCCGACATGATGGCCAAGCACGGTGCGCTCCACGGCGTGGGAGAGCGCCGTCCCCATGAGAAGGTCTCCTCTCCCCCCTGCACCCTGATGGATGCCCTGTCCCTCACAGGCCGTTATCTCTACCGCGCTGGTCTGCGGGACGAGGAGGATACCGTCCTCCTGTCCGCCCCTTGGCAGGAGCCCATCGCCGCCTCCGAGGGATACGTCCCCGTGGCCCGCGTAGCGGTCAGCGACCGCGCCCGCACGGTATGGACACGGAAAGCCCCTCCTCTTGAGGGCATTCCGCCCCACACGGGGGATTTTATCCTCTACCTTCCCGCCATGGGACTCCACCGTGCCCAGGCCCTCGTGGCCTCCGAGGCAGAACGGTCCCGCCCCATCCTGGGGGAGATCCGCGCCGTGGCACAGAAGTCCCTACTTCTGACGGTCCTGGAGCTTGCCCCCGCCGTCGATCTGTACGCAAGCCGTCTGCTTCGGGAAAACGAGAGTGACCCCGGCCGTCTTCCTCTGGCTGAGCTCTGCTCTCTCCCCACGGTGGAAGCCGACGGGATCTGCGGGTACCTGTTGCGGGTGCCCCTCAAGCAGGTTCAGACCGTCAACCTCTCCCTCAAGGAATTGGGGCTGTCCGCCATGGTCTTGGGGCAGGTCCGCACGGGCCGTAACAGCGTGATCTACCTGCGGGACCCCGAGAGCAATCGGGACACGGCCGTAGCTACCCTCCCCACAGAGCTGATGCGGGCCGCCGCAGGGATCGGGCTGTACAGCATGAACCCCACCTCCTCTGCGGAGGATCCCGATACCTCCTGCCAAAATCTCCCGCCCCTGGCTCGCTTTCCCTCGGCGGTCCACGCCGAAAACGGCCTGACCCCCGACGGCCACGAGACCGTAGCCCTGACCCTGCATGAGGGCAGTATTCTGCGGATTCCCGAAGCCGACCTGCTCATGACCGCCGTGACCGCCACCGTCTCTCACACCCATGACGCGTTCAAAATCTCGGCCGATACGGTCGCCTCCGCCGCCAACCTGCTGGGTGATTTCTTTGTACCCTCGGAACACATCCGCCTGTCGGTGGAATTGAAAATCGCGTCTCCGCAGATCCTGACCGACGGGACCGCTCTGGCGGCCATCTGCGGTGTCTATTGCGCCGCCGCCCAACTAGGTGTGCCCGTAGAGGACTCCATCATCACCACCGCTCCCCCGGCGGTCCCCCTGCAGATCACGGTCACCGCTTGGGCCCAGGATACCGAGACCTGCGCCGAGTTCGCCGCCGTCAGCGCGGACGATCGCCAATGGCATACCACGGGGCAAGATCAGCCCGCGGGCAAGGAGTCGGTGGGCTATCTGCTCCCCGTCCTGCGCCGCTCCTATGAGGACAGCCTCAAGGCCCTGTCGGCCGCCTTCAACCGCAATCGTCGGGCGCGGTGCCTCATCCTTCCCCTGGCTATGAAGGTCACCGAAACCGAGGACCCCGACCGCCCCGACTACAGCCTGGACCGAGATTCGGTCGCTCAACTGGCCGAACAGCTGTTGAATTGGAACATCCCCGTCATTTCCATGAGCTATGCCGATACCCGCCTGCTCCTCTCCGAGCCTGCGGTGCGGGAGGCGTTGGAACGCCGCATGGATATGGGCTACTCGGTCCTGGTACTGGGAGAATCCTGTCGGGTCTTTGCCGAATGGGGCTTTTTGCCCCACTCGTTGCTGGAGCTCCGCTCCCTCGCGGATCCCCCCACGGCCGCTACGGTGACCTACAGTATCCCCGCCGAGCCCGCCGTCCGTCTGCTCCGTACCCCGCCCCTGGTTCCCGCCTCCCTTGAAAACGCCTCGGCAGAGCCCCATATCCTCACCCTCCGCCTCCCCGACGGGACCCAAATTCCCGACGGATTCATGGGCCGCGGAGGCCGTGTACTGGGCCTTCTGAACGGCCTGGATACGGCGGTGCTTCCCTGCCTGCAAGCTTTGCGTTTCCATCTTCCATCCATTCAATAAAGGAGATCCACCATGAACCAAGCCCTGTTTTCCTACATCGCCGCCAGCCCCACGGCCTACAACGCCGTGGCCCACACCGCCGCCCTCCTGGAGGCCGAGGGCTATTCGCCCCTCTGCGAGAGTGCCGAGTGGAAGCCTCAGCCCGGCCGCGGCTACTACGTTACCCGCAACGGCTCCTCCCTCATCGCATTCCGTATGCCCGAAGGGGACTTTTCGGGCTTCATGATGACCGCCGCCCACGGTGATTCTCCCGCCTTCAAGATCAAGGAGAACGCCGAGTTGTCCGACAGCCGCCATATCCGCCTGTCGGTGGAGCGTTACGGCGGAATGCTCTGCGCCACCTGGATGGACTGTCCCCTGTCGATCGCGGGACGGATCACGGTCCTCACCGAAAGCGGTCTGACCACCCGCACGGTGGACCTGGCCGACACCCACGCCGTCATCCCCTCGGTGGCCATCCACATGAACCGTAACGCCAACGAGAACGCCTCCTACAACGCCGCCGTGGATATGATCCCCCTGCTGGGCGAGGCCTCCGAGGCGGGACTCGTCCGCCGCCGTGCCGCCGAGGCCGCCGGCGTGGCCGAGGAGGACATCCTCACCACCGACCTGTTCCTCTACAACCCCCAGGCAGGCATGGAGTGGAACGGCTACATCTCCTCCCCCCGCCTGGACGATCTTCAGTGCGCCTTTGCCTCCCTGACCGCCTTTTTGCAATCGGGCAAGACTGACAGTAAGCCCGCATCGGTGCCTGTATTCTGCCTCTTTGACAACGAGGAAGTGGGCAGTCACACCAAGCAGGGCGCGGCTTCCACCTTCCTCTACGACGTGCTCAACCGTGTCTCCAAGGCCTGCGGACTGGATGCCGAGGGCATGGCCCGCAAGATCGCCAACAGCTTCCTGGTCTCCTGCGACAACGCCCACGCGGTCCATCCCAACCACCCCGAATACCAGGACAAGAACCACCCCGTCTACATGAACCAAGGCATCGTCATCAAGTACAACGCCAATCAGAAGTACACCTCCGACGCGGTGTCGGCCGGGCTCTTTGAGCTGGTCTGCCGTCGGGCAGACGTGCCCGTCCAGCGGTTCGCCAACCGCGCCGACATGGCGGGCGGCTCCACCCTGGGCAACATCGCCAACACCCAGGTGTCCCTGAACACCGTGGATATCGGCCTGCCCCAGCTGGCCATGCACTCGGCCTACGAGACGGCGGGTGCCAAGGATACCGCCTACATGGTGGATGCCCTGACCGCCTTCTTCGGCTCGGCCCTCACCATGACCGCCGACGGGACCTACGAGATCCGCTGATTCGCTCCCGAATCCATCAAAAAGGAGTCCACTATGGAAGATAACGAGATCCTCGCGCTCTACGTGGCACGAAACGAGCGGGCCACCGCCGAGAGCCGCGACAAATACGGGTCCTATTGCCTGCGTATAGCCCTCAGCATTCTGGATAATATGCAGGAGGCCGAGGAGTGCGTCAGCGATGCTCTCGGGCAGGCTTGGGAGTCCATTCCCCCCGTAAGCCCCGCAAACCTGTGCGCCTACCTGGGTAAGATCACCCGCGAGCTGGCCCTGGGACGCTTCAAGGCCCGCAAATCCGCCAAGCGGGGAGACAGCCTGTTCCAGGCCTCCCTGGACGAACTGAACGAGTGCATTCCCGCGGGGAGCACAGGCTTCGGAAGCGGCTTTGACGACGAGACCGAAGCCCGTCGCGTGGGCGAGAGCATCAACCGCTTCCTTCGCAAGCAACCGCGGGAGGTGCGAGACGTGTTCATCTGCCGCTACTTTTACTCCGATTCCATCGGGGAGATCACCGACCGCTTCGGCCTGACCGAGAGCCGTGTCCGCGCCATCCTGCGCCGCACCCGCGCCAAGCTCCGCAAATTCCTGGAAAGCGAGGGAATCCGTCTATGACCTACCAACAGGAAATCCTGTCCCGCGCTATGGGACACCTGGACGATGAGATGATCCTCTCGGCCCACGGACAGCGCAAAAAGATCCGCCGAGCCATCCCCGTAGTGATCGCTGCCTGCCTGGTGATCGCCCTGATTGCGGCCTTCCCCTACCTGCGTAAGGTCATCAATACCAACTCGGACATCCTGAACCCCAATGATGACGGCGTGATCGACGATGCCAGCCCTCTCAAGCCCGAGACGTACGAATACACCCCCAAAAACCAATCGGTCACCCTGGGCGGGACCACGCTGACCCTGACCGATACCACCAATACCACCGCTACCTTCACCGTGGTCAAGACCGACGAGGTCCCGATCTACGCCCTGCTCTACGACCGACGCGGCGACGTGCTGGCCTCCACCGAGGCGGGCTACAAGGATAACGGTGTCACCATCCGTCCCAACACCCTCATGCTCTACGTCAACGGCGAGGAACAATCGGTGTACCGCTTCCCCACCGCTCCGGGAACCTACGAGGTGACGGTGGATTTCTCCTCGGTCCGCAACGGTCCCTATCCCATGCGGGAGTACGTCGGCCTGTACGCCTACGTCGGCGAGGACGGGGAGCCTGTGACGCTCCACTTCTCCCTGGAGGTGGAGGAGGTCACCACCGTGGGTGAAACCGACGGCGAGACCCTCTCCGAGACCCATCCCGAATGACTTCCGGCAGACGGCCCGCCCCATCGGACCGTCTGCTTCTTTGTCCTCTGCATTTTGCAATTTTTTGTAAATAATCCCTCTATCCCCTTGTATTTTTTCGCAAAATCATGTATAATGAATATGATTATAAAAAAATATCATTCCATTAAAAGGAGGCCGATTGCCATGACCGAAAGCGGAAAAATTCTCTTTCTCGATCCCCTCGATGCCCCCACCAGCCAACATACGGCGGCCTCTGCAGGTTCTGACGGAGCCGCACTCGGTGCGGCCGACACACTGACCGCCCTCATCCGCATCATCCGTGAGTGCGGACAGGATCCCGTGACCCAGCTCGCGGGCTATCTGATGACCGATGACCCCACCTACCTGCCCGATTCCGCTCACGCCCGCGCCCTGGCCAACCACATCGGACGGGACAAGCTGTTGGAAGTCCTCATCGCCTTCTACGCCGAGAGCGCAAGCCTCCCCGCCTCCAATCTATGACCCCGCGGTTGATCTGCTTGGACCTGTGCGGTCCCATCCCCCGTCCGCTGCATTCACCGCCCGGCCCCACCGTCCTCTGCCTCGGCAACTTCGACGGTGTGCACCTGGCCCACGCCGCCCTGCTCCAAAAGGGACAGGAGCTGACCCATGCCCTCTGTGGGGATCCCGCTTTGAACCCCCCCGTGCTCTGCGGTGTCTTCTGCTTTTTCCGCCCCTCGGGGGATTATTTTCTCGCCGCAAACACCCATCCCACCCATCTGACCACCTTGAAGGAGCGGATCACCGCCCTCCGCGCCCTGGGAGCCGACTTGATCTGGCTCTGTGATTTTCCCTCGGTTCGTGGTCTCTCTCCCGACGGCTTCCTGCACCTGTTGCGGGACTCCTGTGGGTGTGTCGGCACGGTCTGCGGGTACAACCACCGTTTTGGCGCGCGGGCAGGCGGAACTCCGAGCCTCCTGGAAGCTTTCTTCGGCCAGGACCGCACCGCGGTCCTCTCTGCCCTGGAGATCGATGGGCTCCCCGTCAGCTCCTCCCGCATCCGCGCCTGCCTGAAGGAGGGGGATGTGGAAACCGCCGCACGGCTGTTGGGCCGTCCCTACGCCCTGGAGAGCCGTGTCCTCCACGGGAAGTCGCTGGGCCATACCTGGGGATTCCCCACCGCCAATCAGAACTTCCCCGCCGATCGCCTCATCCCCGCCCACGGTGTCTACGCCGTAGCCTGCCATACCCCCACGGGTATTTTTCCCGGGGTGGCCAACATCGGCCTGCGCCCCACGGTAGAAGCCCCCACGCGGGTCAATTGCGAGACCCACATCATTGGTTTTTCGGGGGACCTATACGGCAAGACCATCAAAATCGAGTTCTTGAAATTCCTCAGACCCGAGCAGAAGTTCGACTCGGTGGAGGCCCTCAAGACCGCCATCCGCCGCGATACCGAAGCCGCCGCCACCTACGGTGCAGGCCATATCCCGCCGTTCCACCGAACCTGACCCCCCACGAAAGGAGTACGCCGCCATGACATCCGCCCGTTACCGACCCTGCTCGGAAACCCGCCGTCATTGGCGGCGTGCTGTTTTCCGAGTTCTGGCTCTCCTGGTCCTGATTACCTTAATCGGAACGATAGTTCCCTTCACGGCCTCCGCCGCCGAGGATCCCCCGCCCGACAGCGAGGTAGGCGGGGTTCTCCTCATCAATCTGGAGAATAATCTGATCCTCCACGAAAAGGCCGCCGATGCCCCCATTTACCCCGCCTCCTCGGTCAAGATCATGACGGGCCTGCTCGCCTGCCAATCCTTGGCCGACCGCATCGACGAGGAGGTCACCGTCTCATCCGCCATGCTGGCAGGTGTGGAGGGACGGCGTATGAATCCCCCCCTGGCCGACGGCGAGGTGTTGACGGTCCGCGATCTGCTCTACGCCGCCATCTGCGGCGGGTACAACGATGCCGCCCAGGCGGTCGCCTGCCTCACCGCAGGCTCGGTGGCCGACTTCGTGGAGAGCATGAACACCGAGGCGGGTCGGCTGAACACGGCGAACACCCACTACACCAATTGCACGGGCCTCCACGATCCCGCCATGTCCACCTCGGTACAGGACGTGGCCATCATCGCCCGCGAGGCCTATAAGAGTCAGTTGTACATGGAGATCAGCTCGGCCCGTACGTATACCATCCCCGCCACCAACGTAGAGGGCGAGCGCAGCTTCACCAACCGCAACGCCCTCATCTCGGATAGCAGTATGAATTACTTCAACGGCTACTGCCGCGGCATGAATACGGGCATGACCGACGAGGCTGGCTGGTGCGTGGTAACCGTTTGTGAGCGCGGAGGTGCGGCCAATCTCTGCGTAGTCATGGGCGGCCAGGACGTGGCCTCGGGAGAGCTGATTCCCGCCTACGTCTACACCAACCGCCTGCTGGCCTGGGCCAACCGCACCTACGGCTACCGCACCGTTCTGACCGCTGGCCAGGTGCTGGAGACCCTCCCCGTGGGCATGACGGGTGTCAGCAAATCCAAAACCGACCTGGTCCCTGCGGAGGACCTCAAGGTCTATCTCCCCGCCGATGCCGATCTGAAATACGGCATGGCCTACTCCATTGCCCTGACGGACGGCGAGCTGGTCGCCCCTCTGACCGTCGGGCAGATCGTAGGGACCGTCACGGTCACCTACGAGGGCCGCGTGGTGGGCAAGGCGGATCTGACGGTCACCGAGTCCTTCACCCGCAACGGCTTCCTCTCGGCCCTCACGGGCTTCCGAAGCTACCTGACCAGCCGTCCCTTCCTCATTTCGGTCATCTTATTCCTGCTGACGCTGGCCATCTACCTCCGCATGACCACAGGTCCCGGCGGACGGTACGGCATACGGAATATACGGCGGAGACGGGTCAAGTATGTGAAAAGAAGATTTTGACCCCGACATTCCGCCCAAAGCCCGACAGATCGTTTCGTCACACGCTCCGTCGGGCTTTTTTATGCTGTTTTTCGACACACCTCGCCCCCCTCCGTCATATACTGCTAACGACCCGCCCTTACGGGAAACTCGGGCGGGACACAATCCAATGCATGATGGAGGTATTCGCATGGAAAGACAAGATTTCCTGCCGCGGGCCGCTCTCCCGGGAGATAACGGCCTGCGTGATCTTCCCCCAAGCGATCGAATCCTGCCTGATTCGATCCCCACGCCCCGCATGGATCTTCACCACGGGGACGATCGCCCCGAGAGGGACCGTCCCGAGGAGAGATGCGACTGTGGAGAGGAGGAGAATGGCATCTGCGTGGGATACGAGGGATGCGGCGAGGGGAGTTGGGGCTTGACCGGCCACCCCTTGGCTATGGTCTACTCGCCCTGCCAGGCCTTCCGCGCGCTCTACGATCCCGCCACCGCTCTGAACCGCGGGACCCTGTTCACCGAGCTTGACCTGCCCTTCGGCGGTGCCGAAGGAGCCCTCACCACCGTAGGCTGTGCCTGCCGCGTCGAAAGGAGAGGGGTATGATGAATCAGTATTACGGCTTCACCGCCCGGGGCGGGCGGGACGGCCATGACCGCACCTCGGATCGGGGCTTCGACCGATCCCCCTACCGCCGTTCCATGGGTCGGAGCGGAATGCCCGACCGCGGTATGTATCCCTACGGCATCCCCGGCTCGCCCCGGCAAGAGGGCGGTTGCGGATGCGGCATGATGCAGAACAGTCCCCGCCCCTTCGGACGGGGCAACGGTGAGGAAAGCCGCCGCCAAAATCGGACCGCTCCCGCCATGACTCAGAACGGTTGCGGTTGCGGGAACCACAACCACCACGATCATGACCATAACTGCAACTGTAACGGTAACGGCAATATTAACGTTAACCTGAACGGTAACGGTCATCACAGCCACGATCATGGAAACGGGTGCGGCCACAGCTGTCCGAGCAACCACCACACCGCCTGCAGTACGCTGATGGATCAGATCCGCGCCGTGGATTTTGCCCTCTACGAAACCGTCCTGTATCTGGACGTGTACCCCCATTCCTGCGACGCGCTGGAGACTTACCACAAGCTGAAGGCCCAGAGCAAGGCACTCCACGAGGAATACGAAACGGCGTGCGGCCCCCTCACCGCTTTCGGCAACCGCAGTACCGCCTCCTGGGACTGGATGAGCAATCCCTGCCCTTGGGAATACGATGCAGACTAAGGAGGTAGCACCATGTGGATTTATGAGAAGAAGCTCCAATACCCCGTTAAGATCAAGAATCCCAATCCCAAGCTGGCGCAGATCATTATATCACAACTCGGTGGACCCGATGGCGAGCTCGCCGCCTCCATGCGGTACCTGCACCAGCGATACGCCATGCCCTACAAGCAGGTAGTCGGAATTTTAACCGACGTGGGCACGGAGGAATTGGCACACCTTGAAATGATCGCCGCCATTCTCCACCAGCTCACCCGCAACCTCTCGGAGGAGGAGATTGCGAACAGCCCCTTCGCTACCTACTTCGTGGATCATACCACCGGCCTCTACCCCGTCGCCGCCTCGGGGGTTCCCTTCGACATGAAGTACGTGGGCATCAAGGGCGACGTAATCGCCGACCTGCACGAGGACCTGGCAGCCGAGCAAAAGGCCCGCGTCACCTACGACAACATCCTCCGCCTCTGCGACGACCCCGACGTAAAGGATCCCATCAAGT
>CAYRTP010000005.1:0-34870 GCA_964427175.1 uncultured Clostridium sp.
AAAACACCGCCTCCGATTCGGAGACGGTATTTTTCTTTCTGCGGCAGGACGGTCTCGGGGAGGCGGTCATCCTGAGCGGAGTGCGAAGCACGGAGTCGAAGGATCTCTTGCCCGTCTGGAGATCCTTCGACGGGGGGCGGACCGTCGAGGACGCCGGTCCCTACAGGGGAGCGAAGATCACCCCTGCGCTTCCTCGGCCGCCCCACTTCTTCGTGAAGGTCAGCGGCAAAACACCGCCCTGATGGTTGATACCTCCTATAATGGCTTCAGAGCGTGGTGGCGGTGCGTCGGAACACGTACCAGGGCGGGGTGCGTCCCCCGTAGACGTAATCCCCCGACTTGTGCTGGATGAACAGGTAGTCCTCCCCTTCGATCTCCCGGATCAGGTAGCCCTCCGCGATGCGGAGGAGGGGATTCAGAACCGCGCCTCGAATGCCCTCGCGGGGGGATTCGAACCGTGTGTAGTCGGTGATGCGCTCGGTGGTGCTTCCCTCTCTGGCGTAGCGGCGGACGCAGAAGCCCTTGGGATTGAAGGTGGCTCCCAGGATCCAAAACCCCTGATG
Organism: uncultured Clostridium sp.; assembly: GCA_964427175.1. Taxonomy (GTDB): domain Bacteria; phylum Bacillota; class Clostridia; order Oscillospirales; family CAG-272; genus CAMEON01. The sequence goes on from CAYRTP010000005.1 coordinate 564, forward strand.
ATCGCGGGGGATGTCCCGCATCGTAAAGCCCTGCGGGTCATGGGAGGTGGCCACCGTCACCCATTCTCCCTCCACATCGGGGTCGGGGTGCCTCGGCAGGTCCACGTCATCCACGTGGGCACGGGCTTCCAGGTCGGTCAGCTCGGCCTGCAAAGTCTGTCGGTAGACCAGCCAAATGGGATCCCCGCCTCGGTTCAGGGTGGCCAGGGTGGCGTATCGGACCGTCATGTAGCGGACACCGTTCTCCTCCCACAGGGTGAAGGGATTGGGGACCAGGGTGCGATATTGGGCGGACATATGGTACAGAACACCACGGCTCCAGCGGAACATCCACCAGGGCGCGCCGCCCGGGAGCAGGACGATCAAGGGGAACACGTCCTCCCGCTCGCAGGGCTCCAACCGTTCAAGCGAGGTGGGAGGCTCACGGTAGGCGTGCGTCATCACCCGTCCGCAAAGCTCCCAACGGCCCAGCACCTCGGGCTGGTCCTCAAAATGCTGACCCGCCTCGAAGATGTCCATCTCTCCCAGCCGCTTTTTCTGATTGCCCAGGGATTCCAGCAAGGAGAGCTTGGCCTGGAGAGCCTTGACCTCCCCGTTGATCTCCCAGCGTTTCATGGCCATCAAGGCGTTTCGGCGGTCGGAATCCCCCTGCAGGAGCACCTTGATCTCCTCCAGGGCGAAGCCCGCGTTCTTGTAGGTCTGGATCTGACGAAAGATCTCGATCTTCTCGGGGGCGTAAAAGCGATACCCCGTAACGGGGTCGATCTCATCGGGACATAGGACCCCTGCGGCATCGTAGTAGCGCAGAGTTTGGGTGCTGACACAGCAGATGCGGGCAAATTCGCCGATTTTCAGCATGGCGTGCTCCTTTCGGTGGATGCGTGATAGGTCTATTATAACATTATAGTTAACTGTAAAGTCAAGGGGTTTTTCGCCATTTTTTAAAATAATTTTTATTTTTCGCTTCGGTTCTCCTTCTTATGGCTTGCGTTCTTTTGATTGTTTCTCGTTATCATTATACAATATATCACAGTTCATGTCAAGAGCTTTTGATGATATTTATAAACTTTGTATAATATTACAAAACTATTATGAACCATTCCGTGGAACGCCATTAACGGTATAAAGAAAAACCTCCAAAGGAGGTTTTTCAAATTCATTTCCCCATCCACTTTTCCACCCGCTTTTGCCAACGGATGTAGTAGAGCACCAGCAAACGGTCGATGAGGAGGTCGAACAGCACGTAAGTCAGCACCGACAGGATGACTACCAGCCAAGCCGTGACGGCACCGCTTCCCGAGCCCGACTCGGAGGGCTCCCCGAAGCCCGCGAAGAAGGCATTCGTAAAGCTCCCCTCCCCGCCCAGGGCGATGAAGTAGAACAGGGCCAGGTAGCCCACCATGACGGCGGTGAGGATGGCCAGCTTGATGATCCAGCCCAGGATGCGGGGCAGACGGTCCAGCTTTTGCTTGATGAGGGGATAGTAGCCCGTCACCCCCGCGAACATCCAGGCTCCCAGGCTTTGGGGCATGAGCACACATCCCAGCACCGCCGTGACGGCGTAGGACAAGAGAGCGTATTTGCCCCCGTAGCACAGGAGAATGGGGAGCAGGACCAGGGCGGCCGCGGCCGCGGCGGTCAAGTCAAAGACCTCGAGCAGAGCTCCCATGCCCAGGCACACCACCGCCAAAGCGCAGAGCAGGGCGCAGGTCACCATCCGACGGGTGGCCCGTCTCCGCCCCCGCATGGTGGTTTTCGAGGGGCGATTGGGATTCAGATTGGGATTTTCCATAGTCTACCACCCAAATCAGCAGAAGCAACGGCCCATATCACAGCAACAGTCGGCGCAGATAAAGGCGGTGCAGATATCGCGACAGCTACAGGTGGAGGCCCGTGTGGCCTGTCCCCCGCCGAAGCCTGCCGAGCGGTTGCGGAGACGCTCCTGGGCATCGCGGTACTCGGGGTTGTTGGGGTCCATGCCGCAGGCGGTGTCGAAGAACTGCTGGGCATCCACGAAGTGGCCGCGGTTGACCGCCACGCATCCCATGAGGAAGTGCCACTCGGCTCCTCGCTGGGACTCGGGGATGGTGGAGAGCACCTGGGCGGCCTCGGCCACGCGGCGGAGATTGATGAGCTGGCGGGCGGTGACGTAGGGATTGGAGCTCCCCCCGCTGTAGCTTTGTCCGCCATAGGACTGGCCCCCGTAGGACTGCCCGCCGTAGCTTTGCCCACCGTAAGCCCCCTGGCCCGCGGTGGATTTGCCCGCGCGGATCTTCTGGATCTCGTCGTAGGCGGCGTTGATCTCCTTCATTTTCTCCCCCGCCATCTCGGCCAGGTCGCTGTCGCGGTACTTATCGGGGTGATATTTCCGCGCCAGGTTGCGGTAGGCGGTCTTGATTTCGTCATCGGTGGCGGTGGGAGCCACGCCAAGGATCTTATAAGGATCGTTCATGTCGGTATCGGAACCTTTCAAATGTATTTCAAGTTAGTTACAGCAGTCGCCGCAGTCACAGCCGTCCCCGCAGCTACAACCGTCCCCGCAGCCGTCACAGCCGTTTTCACAGCAAACAACTTCGCCGCAATCCAGACAGACACCGCTGTCGCAGAGTCCGCCGTGGAGCCGCCCTTCGGGCGTTCCACCGTCCTCGCCGCGCCGACGGGCAGCCAGCGCAACCGAGTCATAGGCAGCAGCGTATTCCGTCTCGGAGGGACACAGCGTGCGAGCGCGGTCCAGGTGGCCTGGGCATCGGCAATATGCCTCCGACGAAGAGCGCATATTCCCATGAGGAAGTACCATTCGGCACTCATTTTCTCCCCCCACGATTCGGAAAGCACCTGCTCCGCGCGGGCGGTTTCCTCGGGGGTGTTCAGGTAGAGCAGTCTCCGCGCCTCCCGCTCGGCGGGGGTAGCAGAGGGGAACTCGGGTGTGGGCGTGACCGAGGCATGAAAGCCTCGCGGGCAGATGGTTTGGGTCATGTCAATGTCCTTTCCGACGGCGGCGGTGCTTCCGCTTGGCCGAGCTTTGAGGGTCATGGGCGCATCCCTCCGCCTCACCGAACAGGACGCGGTCGATCTCCCGCGGCATTCCCTCGTAGAGGATGTTGGAGAGGATCCCCGCCAGGTCGGGCTTGCCCTCGGTGTCCAGCAGGTCGAAGGCGCACTCCAGCTCCATGAGCTCGGCCAGCAGGGCAGTACGAAGCTCCTGCCGTTTGGAGTCGGGGAGTTCGGTCATGGCGGGGTCGCCGTAGAGGCAGACCAGGGGGTTGTACCGCCCGCTTTTCACGTCCTCGGCAAAGTCGTCGGCGGCATCCAGGATGTAGATCCAGCGGCCCACGTGGTAGCCGATGGTGTGGGCCAGCTTGGAGGGGTTTCCCGTCAGGCCGTGACCCAGGAGGGTGGCCATCAGTTCCCCGAACAGGGAGGCAGGCCGGTCCACCGAGGGGGGACAGGAGGCTTCCAGCTCGCAGAGATCCCCCATGGACTTGGCCACGGCTCGGTCGGCCTCGGCGTAGCCCCGCTTGAGGGCGCGGCGGCGGATGGAGTCGGTAAAGGGCGCGGCCATGGTAGCGGCGGTACGCTTGAGCCCCTGCTCGTCCCGCAGATCGTCGCGGACCTTATGGTAGGCCAGGATAGCCGACATATAAGAACAGAGGGCCAGGTCCTCGGTGGGCTCGGCCATGGGACGCTTGCGGAGGGGATGAACAGGGCATCGCCGCCGCCGGATAGCGGGCGCCTCCCCCGTCAGGGCCATCCGCACCAGGGCGAAGCAGGTAAAATCATAGGAAAGGGTCATACGGGAGCACTGGCCCGTACATTTGCCCATGGTGCGGCACAGCCCGCAATACACCGCGCGGTAGTATTCCTGCTGACGCACCTTCAGCTCGGGCGCATGGACCCGCAGATATCCGTACATGGCAGCCCCCTCCTATTGTACAAGTAATATCTTATTATACCGCACATTTGTGATGAACGCAACCCAATATTTGTAAATAATTGCGAACTCTCTGTGAAGTTCACCGCTAAATCCCGAAAAAATTTACAGGATTCGCACAATTTGTTCTTTTCCACGGCACATATATGGAGTATCATATATAATGAAGTATTATAAGCCGTTTTGCGCTTACCGTTCGTTGGAAAGGATCTGCCATGCGCTCTTTTTTCCGTAAGCCCTTCGTGTACACCGCGATTTTCTCCACGGTGCTGGCCCTGTTTTTCCTGTATACCCTGCTTTTGGTGTTCGTCATTCCCCGCCGCGCCGACGGGACGGCCTCCGACCATGGGGGAGAAGCCTTTACGGGTGTCGTCGAGACCGGCTGGGGAAACAATACCCCCGATGATCCCGCCGTCACCGACGGTGAAGGAACCACCGCCGACCCCTTCGCCCTGGAGCCCGGGGCGGAGTATCCCCTCGTCACCGACAACCTTTACCTGGATGAAAATATCCGCATTGAGATCACCCAGCTCCGCCGTTACGAATCGGATCTGTACGTGGCCGATATTCACATCAAGGACCCTTCCCTGCTGAAGACCGCCCTGGCGCGGGACAAGAACGGCAACGAATTCGGTATGAACATCAAGGAAAAAACCTCGGTAATCGCCGAGCGCGTGGGCGCGATTCTGGCGGTCAACGGTGACTTTTACGGCACCAACGAGTCGGGCTACGTCATCCGAAACGGCATCATCTACCGCGACACCATCCGTCCCTCCAATGACTCCGACAGCGACCTGGCCTACTTCGACGATCTGGCCATCATGCGGGACGGCTCCTTCGTCACCTTCGATGAAAAGGACTATACCGCGAAAGAGGTGTGGGACAAGGGTGCCATGCACGTGCTGACCTTCGGTCCCACCCTGGTCAAGAACGGCGAGATCGCCGTGGACGTGAACGCCGAGGTGGGCCTGGCCTGGAGCAAGACGGGCAACCCCCGTTGCGCCATCGGCTACGTCTCCGAGGGCCACTACCTCATCATCGTGGTGGACGGCCGCTGTGATGCCAGCCGCGGCACCTCCCTGTGGGAGCTGGCCGACGTGTTCCGTGAACTGGGAGCCGAGACCGCCTACAATCTGGACGGCGGAGGCTCCGCCACCATGATCTTCAACGGGCGGTTGATCAACACCCCCTACACCAACTGGAACAAGCCTTCGGGAGAGAGGAGAGTGAGCGACATTGTCTACATCGGATACTAAAGCATCCGCGGATACTAACGCATCCTTGGCTGTGACCATGGAGCCCACCCGCCTCCGCGCCAAGCGTTCCGCCATCGTGGGCGCTTCCCTGACCCTGTTTTGCGTGGTGTTCACCATCATTTACGAGCACTTCTCCCACAACGCCGCCTCGAATCACATGAGGTCCATGTTCCTCATGCCCCTCCTTGGCGTGGCTCTGCCCGCGCTGATCGGGTATGTCACCCCTCTGCACCGCTACCTGGGGCGGGCCGCCTTCAACCTGTGGAATTCGGGTGTGGCGGTGTGGGCCGTGGGGTGCCTGTTCCGCGGGATCGTCAACATTTCGGGACGGCATACCACCCTGGACCGTCCCTACTGGATCGCGGGTTGGGTATTCCTGGCCCTGTCCGTCATCGCCGAGATCATTCATCTCATTATTTTGAAAAAAGCCGAAGGCCGCGACCGATAAGGTCGGACGCATCGGCAGAAGAAGTAGCGTGAAAAATTCTTTTTCACGCGGGTTTTGTGGCTTTCGTTGTCTGACAACAACGATTTTGCTACGCAAAACCAGCCCCAATTCCCCAAAAAAGGAGGGCTTTCGCAAACGAAAGCCATGGTAATGATTATGGATCAGCAAACTACGACCATGCAAAGCGCAGACCTCGCCGCCCGTTGTACCGTTGTGATCCCCGCCTACAAGCCCGACGAGCGTTTGTGGCGGCTGGCCTCCGAGGTGCTGGACCGAGGCTACCGCCTTATCGTGGTGGATGACGGCGGCGGAGCCGATTACCTGCCCATTTTCGAGGGGCTGGACGAGCGGTCCATCATCCTCCGCCACCCCGAAAATCGGGGTAAGGGCGCGGCCATCAAGACGGCGCTGGCCCATTTGCAGACCCTGACCGAGGGATTTGACCCCGCTGAGCCTCCCTTGGTGGGCATCATGGATGCCGACGGTCAGCATCTGACCTCCGACATGGCACGGGTCTTTGAGGGAGCCGCCGCCAACCCCGACAAGCTCACCCTGGGCGTGCGGGTGGTGGGCAAGGAGATGCCCTTCCGCTCCCGCTTCGGCAACAGCGTCACCCGCTCGGTGTTCCGTATGCTGACGGGGGCCAAGGTTTCCGACACCCAAACGGGTCTGCGGGCCTTTTCGGTAGCCTTTATTCCCGAGATGCTGGGGGTGGAGGGGGACCGCTACGAGTACGAAATGGCGGTGCTGACCCGCATGGCCCACCGTCACGTGGGGTTCCACGAGGTCCCCATCGCCACCCTGTACGAGGACAGAGAGAACTCCACCAGCCACTTCCACGTCATCCGCGACTCGGTACGCATTTACGCCACCCTGCTCAAGTTCGCGGGGAGCTCGCTGATCTCCTTCCTCGTGGATTACGGCCTGTTCAACCTGTTCATTTTCCTGCTGTCCCTCATCAGCCTGCCCTTCGTGGAGGCCTACTACCTGGTGATCGCCAACGTCGCCGCCCGCGTGGTCAGCGGTTGCGTCAACTACTACCTCAACTGCCGCTACGTCTTCGGCCGCAAGCCCACCTGGAAGACGGCGGGAGAATATCTCCTGCTGGCCCTTGTGGTCCTGGCGGTCAACACGGGGGTGCTGTACCTGTGGAACATGATCCCCGGTATGCCCGTGGCCATCTGCAAGCTGCTGACCGAGGTCTGCGTGTTCTTTGGGAATTACGTGGTGCAGAAGAAGGTTATTTTTAAGAAGAAGAATCGGTAAAAGCAAATTCTGTAATACCTCTGCCGCGTGAGTGGACCTCTACCACTTGCGCGGCATTTTTGCACTCGCTCCACCCGCTCAACCATTCGTGGAATCAAATCCAAAATGAGTTGCTTGCTATTCAGCCGAGGATATGCTATAATACAAATAACAGAGGCCACTGTAATTCAACGAAAGAGAGACGTGATATGATCAATCTCGGAAATAAAATACGCGAATTGCGTGTAAACAAGGGGCTTACTCAAGAGCAGTTGGCAAGTTCGCTGAACGTATCCCCCCAGGCTGTCTCCAAGTGGGAGACCGGCGCGGGTTATCCAGACGTAGCAACTCTGCCTGTGCTCGCGGGGTATTTCGGGGTGAGCTTGGATGTTATGTTTGAGTATGATCCGGAGGAAGTACAGGAAAAAATCCAGAAAATTCTTCTCGCTTCAAGGAATTACGGATTATCCGCAGAAGGCCGTGAAAAAACACTGTTAGATGGAATTACCGCCTATCCGGGTGCCGTCATACTGAAACGAGAATTGCTGGAGACCTATGCATATCGAATCCTGAATCACGATTGTCCCGACCTGAAAGAAAAAGCCTTGGCTTTGGGCAATCGGCTGATTACAGAATCAAATGACTACATCATTGTTTCGGGTGTAAAAAATGATATGGCTATGATCCATGCCAAGTTTGAAGAATATGACGAAGCAAAAAAGATCATTGACTCCATGCCCTACCTGTTCCATCTCGATATTTTCGACAGGATGCGTTGTTCTGCTATGTGGCTCAAGGGGGAGGATCAACTGAAAGCCGCCCGTACATGGAAGGTGTGGGCGCATCAAGAGCTGTTTATGGTTTGTGACAGCGAGGGAATGGGTTTTTGGGAAATGGAGGATTATGAAAATGCGCTCCTATCCTTTGAGGAAAAGGTCAACGTGATCGAAGTCTTCCGACACAGAAAGGTTCCCGAAGAATACAACCTCCTTGGAGGTACACTTCAGCAAGCGACCGCTACGGTAAGAATTGCCGCCTGCTTGTACCGTTTGGGACGTTTGGAAGAATGTGACAAGGCTCTTGAAAGAGCATACAATCTACTGCACGACGATGTAAGCGACAACCTGTGGACCAAGCATAGTGCGTTTTACTTGGATTGTCTCAAGGAGAAATATGACGAGATGGGTCTGAGTGAATACAAGGCCTGTCCATATTGATCACTCAAAAACAGCCTCGGCGGAATTTTCTCTGCCGAGGCTGTTTCTATGGTATTACTTCACCCTCATCCCCGCCACAGCCTTCTCATCCGGCGTCACGTAAGCCGTCCAGTTGGTGTGATAAGTCACAAATCCCGGCTTGGCCCCCGGGACCTTGCGGACGTGGCGGACCAGGAGGTAGTCCACGGGGATATGGGCCCCGCCTGCGGCCTTGGAGTAGTGGGCGGCGATGCAGGCGGCATCGGTGAAGTCCTGCACCTCGGGCTCCACCCCGTCGGTCACCATGACCACGTGGGAGCCGGGGACGCCCTTGGCGTGGAACCAGTAGTCGTTGCGGTCGGCCAGCTTGTGGGTGATGTGCTCGTTTTGCAGGTTGTTCTTGCCGCAGAGCACCAAAAAGCCGTTGGTGGTCTTGAACTTGGCCACGGTGGGGGCGGGTTGCTTTCTGGGAGCGGCGTAGCCCTTCATACGGGAGGCGTAGCCCGAACGGTAGAGCTCGTCACGGATCTCGGCCAGGTCATTCGCGGTCTCGGCACGGGTCAGCGCATCGAACACCGTGTAGATATAGGCCAGCTCGGCCTCGCCCAGGTCGATCTGCTTGGCCAGCTCCACCTTGGCGTTGCGGGCCTTGGTGTACTTCTTGTAGTACCGCTGGGCGTTGGCCGAGGGGGTCAGCCGCTCGTCCAGGTCAATGATGACGGTGCCGTACTCGGATCTCTCCTCGTCCCAGGCCTCGTAGTCGATGATCTCGGCCTGCTTCATGCCCCGCTGGAGGGCCCATATATTGGCGGTGATCATGTCGCCGTACTTCTTGTAGACCTCGGCCTGCTCGCAGTCGCGGAGCTCACCACGCTGGAGGTCCAGCTTCTTCTTGATACGGCTCTCGGCGTGGGTCAGAAGACGGAACACGTCGGCGGCCCGCTGGCGGATGCGGGATTCCTTATCGCGGGTCTCGAAGTAGTCGTCCAGCATCCCGCTGGCGGTATCGTAGGGGCGGGTCTCCACGGGAGCTTTATACTGGGTCAGGGGGCAAAAGGCGTACTCCACCGCGTCCTTGCCGTCAAAGACCATGGTGGGGGCGTAGTTCCCCTCCCGAATGCGGGAGATGACCGCGTCAAAGCCCCGCCACATCTCCTCGGAGGTGGCAAAGCGGAGGGGGGTATCGGTGTGGCGGGTGGCCAGCACCGCCATCTCCCGCGCCACCGCCGCCGAAATACCGCAGAAGCGGGACAGGATGAACTTATCCAGGGGCTTATCGGGGGATTCGGCGGCGTAGAGCTCGTCGAACCGCTCGCGGGTGACGGTCAGGGGATTGTCCTTGTCCTGGGCGGGGGGGAGCTCGTAGCGCATACCGGGGAGCACCTGACGCTGGGCGGAGGTGCTGAAGTCCACGGTCTTGAGGGCGGAGATGATCTTCCCCTCCCCGTCGGTGAATATGATGTTGGAGTATTTACCCATGATCTCGGCCACCAGGCGGCGGGTACAGGCAAAGCCCATCTCATCGCGGGTATCGAATTCCAGGGTAACCACCCGTTCAAAGCCCTCCTGGCGGATATCCGAGAGGCGGGCACCCGTCAGGTGCTTGCGGAGAAGCATACAGAACATGGGGGCTTGGGCGGGATTTTCACGGGTCAGCTCGGTGAAGCTCATGCGGGGACCCGTCCCCGCGTTGATGAGCAACCGCTTACCGCCCTCGGTGGAGCGGAGCTGGAGGATGATCTCATCCCGTTCGGGTTGCATAACTTTTTCGATTCTGCCGCCCAGGGCAACGGTGCGGATCTCATGCACCATGCAGGCCAGCATACCGGCATCAAAAGCCATTGGTCTATTTCCTTTCGTAGGGGATTTTTGTGCTTATCATACTAATTCACAAACAAAAGAGCGTGCCTCCGGCGGCTTAGCACCTTTTTGCAAAAAGGTGCTAAGAACTCCAAAAAACTTTAAAAAGGGATTTATGAGGGATGCGAGAGGACACCAAGAGCCATAGGGGGCATCACCATGGGGCCCCTGCCCCATTGGTATATGGGGGCTGGATTCAAGATTTTTATTGTAAAATAGTATCAGCTTATCAATCGTTGACAAACTCCGCGATAACACCGTAGTGATCCGAGACGTAGCCGTTGTAATCCTTGGATATGATCTCGTAGGACACGGGCGTGAGTTTATCGTTGAAAAAAATGTAATCAATTTCCGCATTTCCGATGCGATTGCCGTAATCGTGATAGCTCAGTTGGACGTTCGAACGGTCGATCCAGGTCTCACGGTGAGCGTCCATCAGTTCCTCGTCCAGCACGTTATAGGGGAGTGTACCCGAGTAGCAGTTCATATCTCCCGTCAGATATACGGGATAGTCTCCGAACATCGCCGTCAGGTGGTGCATGAGGATCTTCGCCTGCGCCTCACGCAAGGCATCGCTGGTATGATCCAGGTGGGTATTGGCAAAAAGGAAGGTCTCCCCCGTCAGCTGATCCCGGAACAAGGCCCAGGTACAGATCCGCTTATCCCGCGTCCCTTCCACGGTACTGGGAACATCCGGCGTATCCGACAGCCAAAAGGTATCACTTTCCAACAGCTCGAACCGCTCCCGACGGTACAGAATGGCGTTCATGCCGCCCTGCTTTCTATCGGGACCCGAATTGTAGCATCCGATGATGCCGTATTGGCTATTCTCCTCGCTCACCCCCATGGCCTCGGCGTGCTTGTGAAGCCAGGTATCCCAGGAATAGGAGAACTCCTGGGTGCCGACCAGATCGGGGGCGTACTCCCGCATCATCCGAATGAAGCGCTCCGAGCGCTCCTGGACGGAGTTTCCATCGGGATCGCTGGTGCCGCGCATATTTTGGGTCATGATCTTCACCGAGGTATCTCGTTTGGTGGCCAGCTGATTCAGCTCCTCCACTCGATTCTCTGCCAGCGTGACACAGCCCTCCGAGCGCAGGCCGAAATCCGAGGTCAGCCACCGCTCCAGAATCGCCTCGGCGGCGTAGTAAAGGGTGATGGGATCGCCTGCGTGCAGGTACATAGAAGAATCGATGAAATCCAGATTCCAGTCATCATCCGAAGCAGACGGAGCACGGTTGGTAACCCCCAGCACGATCTCGTGCTCGCTGACCGCCTCCGCATCGGTAACCACGGCGAGGAACAATCCCGCCTTCTCTTGGAAGGCCGCGGCCACCATATCCGCCGTTTTACGGGTAACGTCATCCGCATCGGCGGCGATGACGATCCGATAGGAGGCATCCACGGTCAGCAGAATGACCTCGGCCTCGGTCTCGACATCCGTCGCCCCGTCGGTTTGCTCCGTCGTGACGGCAGGATCATTCCCCTGGGTGCAGGCGGACAGAAGCGGGATCGCCAGCAGGCAGGCCGCCAGAAAAAGCCATATTTTCCTGTTTTTCATAAGAATCTCCATTCCGCGCGTCAATTGTTGACGAACTCCGCGATCACGCCATAGTGGTCGGACACGTAGCCGTCGTAACCCTTGGATATGATCTCGTAGGACACGGGCGTGGTCTTATCGTTGTGGAAGATGAAGTCGATTTCAGAACCGCCGCTCTCCTTGTAGGCGTGGTAGGTGCGGGTCTCGGCGGAGAGGTCGGTCCAGGTAGTCTTGTGGGAGTCCGCCAGCCTGGAGGTTGCGGTATTGTAGGGAATGCTGTCCACGTTGCAGTTGAAATCACCCGTCACGTAGAAGGGGTACTCCCCGATGCGGTCGGCCAGATAATCCATAAGGATGTCCATCTGGGCGCTCCGCACCTCGTCGCTGCCGTGATCCAGGTGGGTGTTGGCGAACAGGATGGTCTCGCCCGTCTGCTTGTCCTTGAGCAACGCCCAGGTGCAGATGCGCTTGCACAGAGAGCCCTCTATGGCACTGGCCTCGGTGGGAGTGTCGCTGAGCCAGGTAGTATCGCTGTCCAACAGCTCAAAGCGGTCCTTGCGGTAGAGGATGGTGTTCCACTCGCCATCTTTGGCCTCACGGCCCTCGCGGGAGCACCCCACCATGCCGTACTCGCCCAGGTCGGTGTAGCGGTTCAGGTAGTTGCTGAGGCTCTTGAGCTTGGAGTTCCAGCTCGCGGTGGTCTCCTGAGTGCCGATGAGGTCGGGCTGATACTCCATGACCAACTGACGGAAGCGGGGCGAACGGTCGCCGATGGCGTTGCCATCGGGGTCATCCGTGAAACGCAGATTCTGGGAGAGGATCTTGATCGAATGGTCGCGGCGGGTGGTCAAGCCGTTCAGTTCCCGGATACGGTGGAGAGGCAGGGTCGCCACCTCAGCCACGGCCAGCCCGAAATCGGGGGTAAGCCAGGCTTCCAACACCGCCTCGGCGGCGTAGTAGAGGGTAATGGGGTCCCCCGAGTCGATGTGGAGGGCGTTCTCGCCTAGGAATGCGGACCAGCCCATCTCCCCATTGGTATCGGCGCGGTTGGTGGCACCCAGCACGATCTCGCCGCCCTGTACGGGCTCGGCATCGGTGACCACGGCCAGGGTCAGGCCAGCCTTCTCGCGGAGGGTGGCGGCCACCATGTCGGCGGCCTTGCGGGTGACCTCGTCCGCATGGGCCGAGATCACGACGCGCCAGGAGGCATCCACGGTAAGTGCTGGATCGGATGCCTCGGTTACAGCCTCGGTGGGGTTCCCTTCGGTCACCCCAAAAGCACTTTCCTCAGGGGAGGTTTCCCCGAAATACCCGCCTTGCGTACAGCCCGCCGCCGTCAGGCAGAGGGTGAGCAGGAGCAGAACGGAAAGGAAACGGTTAAAAAATCTCATGATGTCTCTCCTATTCTATCTTCACTCGGAAGTTTTTTCTGTGCCAAACATGGCACGGTCCACCTCGTCCAGGGTGGGGAACACGAAGGTGGGCTTGTCCTCGTCGGGGGTGGCAGCGACCTCCTCCAGGGTGCCCTCCCCCGTCAGCACCAGCACCGAGGCCGCGCCGTTGCGGGTGCCCAGGGCGATGTCGGTGTACAGACGGTCACCGAAAATGCAGGTATCCTCACGGGAGATACCGGTTCTGCGCTCGATGAGCTCCATCATCTCGGCCGAGGGCTTGCCCAGGTAGCGGGGCTCCACCCCCGTGGAAGCGATGATGACCGCCGCGATGGCACCGCTGTCGGGCATGAAGCCGTAGTCGGTGGGGCAGTTGATGTCGGGGTGGGTGGAGAGGAAGGTGGCTCCGTTTGCGATGAAGCGGCAACCGTCCTTCAGCTTTTGGTAGGTCAGCTCGGTATCCAGGCTGGAGACCACCACGTCCACCGACTCCTCCTCACCCGTGGCCATGGGGATACCCAGCTCACGGAACTGCTTGACCAGCTGTTCGGTGCCGATGAGGTAGACCAGCTCGCCCTTATGATAGGTGTCGATATAGGCCGAGGTCGCGTCGGCGGAGGACATGATCTCCTCGGCGGTGGGGGCAAAGCCCAGGCGAGTGAGATTCTCCACGTAGACCTCGGTGGAGGTGGAGGAGTTGTTGGTGCAGAACAGGACTCGCTTCCCCGCCGCGCGGAGGTTGTGAATGAAGCGGATGGCGTAGTCGAAAATATACTTCCCGCGGTAGATGGTGCCGTCCATGTCAAAAACGAACAGCTTTTTCTCCTTGAGAATATCAATGGAAGGGTTGGGATAATCCATAATCACGTTGCCGTCGGGACGGCCTCCTTTGTCAATGTTTGATTTATTTTGTAATCTATTGTTTACTCTCCGTAAATCTCGGCAAACAAAGGCTCAAGTGCCGCCGCTACGCAGGCGAAGCCCAGGTCATTGGGATGGCAACCGTCCACACTGCCGCCGTCGCCTCCGAATATGTCAAAGACCTTCTCGCCGTCCACAAAATGGACCCGCTCCCCCCGCTCCAGCGCATGGTTATAGGTAGCCAAGACCACCTCGCGGCGGGCGATTTCTTCTTGATTATAAAGGGTTTTCGGGCGGGTGATCATGATGACGGGCACGTCGGGGTGGGCGGCGCGGATGGTCTTGTACATGGGCTCGTGGGTGGCGGCCAAATGCTCTACCGAGGGGGCGTTGTGGTCGTAGGCGTACACGAAGGTCGACATGGGAAGACCCGCGATGTGGTCGGCGATGACCTGCTCGCCGCGGGCACTGCCGGAAAACCCGAGGTTGATAAAATCAACATCAAATTTACGGGACAGGATGCCGCTATAGTTGTTACCGGGTCTCGAGGCGCATCCGCCCTGGGTGATGGAGGAGCCGTAGTAGACCGTGGGGGCTACGTCCCGATAGGTGTCGGCGGGCAAAAGCTCGGCATCGGGCGCGATACCGACGTAGAGCTCATCCATGTTCCCGTACAGGGGGAGGTTGACCGTGATGTCCTTCATGCTGTTGTCGGCAAAGCGGACAGCGTTGACGTAGCCGTGATTCTCCGACATACGAATGGGGGCATCGTTCCCTCCCTCGGTAATGCAGGAAGCGTGGTAGCGGTAGCCCGTCTCGGTCTTGATATAGACGTCCATTCCCGCGATCCCCGTCAGGGGCATGTGGGGCATGAGCTCCACGCCTGCGATCTTAGCCTTGAACACCAGGTGAGGGGAGTTGGTCTTGAAGCGGACGCGCCCGCCCGCGGTGTGCCAATTCAGCCAGGCTACGCCGTCGTTGGTGGCCTTGGCCACCTCCTCGGGGAGGCGATGGTAGGGACGGCCGTCGGCGGGGTCCCACAGACCGTACAGGGCAAAGGGCGCGTTGCGGACGCAATGAAAGATCACGGGCAGGTCGCAGACCGTTTCCACGGCCAGGTTCTTGTCCACGTCGGACAGCTTTACAGATTGAGACATGATGGCTCCTCCTGACTTTTTCTTCTGTTTTTCACATTTATTTCCTGCAAACACAAAAAGTTCGCTGAAATTTCATCAAGAATAGTATAGCATATTCTTGATTTTTTTGCAAGAGTATGCTATAATATTTATTTGAAATGATCACGGAGACGGCTTTCGTCTGCGGAAAGGAAATTTTGGCTATGACAGATATGAATCAAACGAATACGGGTTCGGTGGTTTTGGGCATTGACGTGGGTGGAAGCACCACCAAGATCGTCGGCTTCCGTCTGAATCCCGATGAGTCCCGTACCCTGATGCCCCCCCTCTTTGTCCGCGCTACCGATCCCATCACCTCCATCTACGGCGCCCTGGGCCGCTACACCTCGGAGAACGGACTGACGCTGTCGGATATCCGACGGGTCATGACCACGGGCGTGGGCTCCTCCTACCTGTCGGGCCCCATCTACTCCCTGGAGTGCCGTTCGGTCCCCGAGTTCTCGGGTGTAGGACTGGGAGGCCTGTACCTCTCGGGCCTGGATAACGCCATCATCGTCAGCATGGGCACGGGTACCGCTCTGGTCCATGCCAAGCACAATCCCGACGGCACCACCGCCATCGACTACCTGGGCGGTACGGGCGTGGGCGGCGGTACGCTGTTGGGCCTGACCAAAAAGATCCTGGGAGTGGACACCATCGCCCACATCGAACAGCTCTGCGAGGGCGGCGATCTCTCCAAGATCGACCTGACCATCAAGGACATCACCCAGCAGGGTCAGTTCCCCGAGATGAGCGCCAACCTCACCGCCTCCAACTTCGGTAACCTCAGCGATCTGGCCGACAGCCACGACATCGCCCTGGGTATTGCCAACATGGTGGCCGAGACCATCTTCATGATGGCCATTTTCGCCGCGCGGAGCAAGGGCATTACGGATATTGTCCTGACCGGCAATCTCACCACCATCGCCCCCATCCGTCGGGTATTTGAGGGACTGTCCGCCAACTTCGGCGTGCGGTTCGTCATCCCCGAAAACTCCAGCTTTGGTACGGTCATCGGTGCCGCCCTGTACGAGGGCTGATCCGATACCGCTCCATATATTATAATAGGAAAGGAGGATGTTATGAAACGGCTGATTCCCATCCTTTGCGTGTGCATCGCGCTCATAGTTCTGATGTCCTCCGTCGGAGTGGCTCTGTTACCCGTTGAGCACGATTGCTGTATGCGGAAGGACTGCGTTGTCTGCGCCTTGATCTCGGTCATTGAGCGGCTGCTTCGCAACCTTCTGCCCATCGTGGCCCTCACCGCCATGTTCGGTCTGTTCCTGCGATCAGACGGCTCGGCCATTCGGGAACACGGCTGCCTACGGACTGCATCCGAAACCCCGGTGCAGCGGATGGATAAGATGTCTAATTGATATTTTGTACGCTTTCCAACCGTACAAAATATCATTAGAAAGGATCTTACCCAAACATGATTGAAATTCAATCCGTAACCAAGCAGTTTCAGAACGAAACAGCCATCGACTACAAGGACATCCGCTTTGAGAGCGGCAAGTCCTATATGCTCCTCGGAGCCTCGGGGTGCGGCAAGTCCACCCTGCTCAACATGATCGCGGGCATCCTCGCCCCCACCCATGGCTCGGTCATCATCGACGGTGAGGACATGAGCAAAAAAAGCCAACGGGAGAAGGATTCCTTCCGCATCCGCCACATCGGCTACATCTTCCAGGACTTCAAGCTCATTGAGGAGATGACCGTGATGGACAACATCAACATCCTCCGCCTGGAGGGAGTGGACACCTCCAAGGCGCAGGCACTCCTGGAATCCCTGGGCATTGCCGACAAGAAGAACAGCAAGATCAAGCACCTCTCGGGCGGTCAGAAGCAACGGGTGGCCATCGCCCGCGCCCTGGTCAAGTCCCCCGACATCATCCTGGCGGACGAGCCCACGGGCAACCTGAACTTCGCCATCGGTGAGCAGGTCATCCAAGAGCTGACCCACATCGCGGAGGGCAAGACCCTCATCGCCGTGACCCACGACGAGCGGCTGGCCAAATATTTCGATGCCGTCATCGACATGAACGACATGACCGACGGTCAGCGGGATCTCACCCTCGACGAAAAGGAGGGTGCTTGATATGTTGAAGTTCGCTCTGAAAAACATGGCCATCAAGAAGGTCCAGATCATCCTGGTGGTCCTCTCCATCATGCTCTCGGCCGGCATCGGCGTGCTGGCTTACAACGTCGCGTCCCAGGTGGATGACGGCATTACCCAGAACGCCGGCTACTACTCGGTCATCGTAGGTCCCGCGGGAAGCCAGACCCAGTTGGCCATGAACACCATGTACTTCACCGATTCCCCCTTGGGCACCATCCCCTACTCGGTGGTCACCGAGCTTCAGATGGACGGTACCCGTGTAAACAGCGTGATTCCCTTCGCCATGGCCGACAGCTATAACGGCTCGGACGTGGTGGGCACTACCGCCGCCTTTCTGAAGGATAAAACCGTGGCGGACGGTCGGATGTTCGATGACGGCACCACCCTGGAGGTGGTAGTCGGTGCCAAGGTGGCCAAGGTCAACCAGCTCTCGGTGGGTGACACCATCTACACCAGCCACTCGGCCAATAGCACCGAGACTCACGCCCAGGGACTCACCGTGGTGGGCATCCTGGAGGAGAGCTACTCGGTCTATGACAACGTAGTCTTCACCCAGCTCCGCACCCTGTGGGCCATGCACGACCACGGCGAGGAGGAGCACGCCGAGGAGCCCTCCACGGAGGAGCACCACCACGGCGGCACGGTCTGCGCCATCCTGGTCAACACCAAGAATCCCGCCTACGCCATGCAACTGGCCGCCGAGTACGACGGCAAGATCTTCGCCACCGCTGACGGGGAGTCCTACACCCTCCAGGCCATCGAGCCCATGGCGGTGGTCCGCGACGTGCTCAACGACGCCGACAACACCAAGTACATCGTCTTCGTGCTCTGCGCCGTGATCCTGGTCATGAACGTCATGATCATCTCCATCATCACCCTGCTGAATATGTATCACTCGGCCAAGGAGATCTCCCTCATGCGGCTCATCGGTATCAGCATGAAGAAGATCAACCTGCTCTATATCATTCAGAACAGCATCACGGGTCTGCTGTCCACCCTGCTGGCCTTCGGGCTGTCACGTCTCTGCCTGGGGCTGATGGGGGACTACGTGGCCTCCATGGGCGTGGTCCTGAACACGGGCAAGGTCTACCCCGTTGAGCTCATCATCCTGGCGGGCATCTTCATCATCAGCATCCTGCCCACCATGATCTGGACCTTCCTTGCCTCCCGCAAGGACAGCATTTCGGGCTGACGCGCCAGCAAGGAGGAACCAAACATGAATACCGCTTGTAAAAGAATCTGCACCCTGATGCTCTGCATCCTGCTCACCGTCTGCTCGGTGGCCTGCGGCAAGGCTCCCGCCGAGGAGAGCGTGACCAAGCTGAGCTTCAAGTCCGCCACCTCCTATGAGGACCTCAAGGCCATGGACGGCAAGACCGTCACCATCAACGGCTACATGGCCACCAGCTCCCCCGTGGACGGCGGGTACATCTTCCTCATGAATCTGCCCTATCAGAGCTGTCCCTTCTGCGTGCCCAACACCTCCCAGCTCTCCAACACCATGGCGGTCTACGCCCCCGACGGAGAGTCCTTCTCCTACACCACCCAGGCCATCAAGGTGGTGGGCAAGCTGGACGTAGCCGACAGCGAGGATCAGCCCTTTACCGACAACTACGGCTACCAGTTCAACTTCAAGATCGTGGATGCCACCTACACCATTCTCAAGTCGGAGGAACTGTCCGCAAACATGGCTCTGTGGCAGAAGATCGCCAACTCCGACGTGATCGCCAACGTCTACGCCATGTTCGATTATCTGAATTTCGTTTGCTGCTGGAACACCTACTTCATCAACTCCTACGTAGATGAATCGGGCACCACGGTTCCGGGCTACTTCCTGTACGCCTCGGATGCCCTCCGCTTTCTGACCACCGACGGGGCTCAGTGGAACTACGGCTACAAGGACGGCTACTTTGAGGGTCTGATTTCCCAGGTACAGGCCGTGGATCCCACCGCCTTCGGGGACCTGGTGGCCATCATCGAAAAGGCTCAGACCCTGGCCGACAAAGCCGTTGGCGAACTGGAAACCGGCAATTACACCTACGAGCTTCAGTACGTCGAAAAATTCGGCACCCAGGACTACATCTACACCATCAACATCGGCGAGGAGCTGACCGCCTCCATGCAGCAGCTCTACCTCGAATTCGAGCAATGGCTCGCCGGGTGGGAGATGTAAATTCGGCCAATACTATTCACAAACAAAAACTCGAATGGAAGAGCGTGCCTCCGGCGGCTTAAGGGCCTTTTGAAAACCTCCTCACTTCGTTCGGGGCAAATTCGCCTGCGGCGAAGTTTGCGAGGCCCTTAAGAATCCCAAAAACTTTGAAAAGGGATTTATAAGGGATGCGAGAAGACACCAGGAGCCATAGAGGGCATCACCATGGGGCCCCAGCCCATTGGTATATGGGGCTGCATTCAAGATTTTTATTGTAAAATGGTATAAAATCGCATGATCCGACGGAGCGGGATATCCCGCTCCGTCATTTTTTGACGGACTGACCGAAAAATCAGCTTGAAAAACCCAAAAATTTGCGGGAAAATTTTATGTTGCCGTCTTGATTTATACCGAAAGATATGGTATAATGAAAGATGGTAAATTTTTTTTTGAGAAAGGCGATCTACGCTATGCAATGGACAAGTCTGAACGATTTGCGCGAAAAATATCTCGCATTCTTTGAGTCGAAGGACCACCTTCGTCTCCCCTCCTACCCCCTGGTTCCCCACAACGATCCCTCCCTCCTGCTCATCAACTCGGGCATGGCTCCCATGAAGAAGTTCTTCACGGGTGAGGAGATCCCTCCCCGCAACCGCGTCTGCACCTGTCAGAAGTGCATCCGTACCCCCGACCTGGAGCGCGTGGGCCACACCGCCCGTCACGGTACCTTCTTCGAGATGCTGGGTAACTTCTCCTTCGGTGACTACTTCAAGAACGAGGCCATTCCGTGGGCTTGGGAGTTCCTCACCGAGACCCTGGAGATCCCCGCTGAGCTGCTCTGGCCCTCCATCTACGAGAACGATGAGGAGGCCTACGAGCTGTGGCTGAACGTGGTGGGTGTTCCCGCCGAGCGCATTGTCCGTATGGGCAAGGCCGACAACTTCTGGGAGCACGGCTCCGGTCCCTGCGGTCCCTGCTCCGAGATCTACTTTGACCGCGGCCTGAAGTACGGCTGTGGCTCCCCCGACTGCAAGCCCGGCTGCGACTGCGACCGCTACATGGAGATCTGGAACAACGTATTCTCCCAGTTCAACAACGATGGTCAGGGCAACTACACCGAGCTGGCTCAGAAGAACATCGATACCGGTATGGGCCTGGAGCGTCTCGCCTGCGTCATGCAGGGTGTGGACAATATGTTCCTGGTGGACACCAACCGCAAGATCCTGGACACCGTCAGCGCCATCGCAGGCAAGGAGTACGGTGCCGATAAGAACAACGATATCTCCATCCGCGTCTGCACCGACCACATCAAGTCGGCTATGTTCATGATCGCGGACGGCGTGATTCCCTCCAATGAGGGCCGCGGCTACGTTCTCCGCCGCATCATCCGCCGCGCTTGCCGTCACGGTAAGCTCCTGGGCATTGACCATGCCTTCCTGACCGACCTCTGCAAGGTGGCCATGGAGCAGAACTGCGGCGCATACCCCGAGCTGTCCGAGAAGTCCGACTACATCCTCAAGGTCCTGTCCCTGGAGGAGGAGAGATTCGATGCCACCATCGACGCAGGCCTCTCCATCCTGTCCTCCATCACCGCCGAGGCCAAGGCCGCCGGTAAGGATACCATTTCGGGCGAGGATGCCTTCAAGCTCTACGATACCTTCGGCTTCCCCATTGACCTGACCCGCGAGATCGCTGAGGAGCAGGGCCTGGCCATCGACGAGGACACCTTCGCCGCCCTCATGAAGGAGCAGCGTGAGCGTGCCCGTGCCGCCCGTGCCAACGTCAGCGGTTGGTCCAACGCTTCCAAGACCCTGCTGGCTGATCTGCCCAAGACCCGGTTCTGCGGCTACGAGGAGTTCGGTGTCCGCGAGGCCAAGGTCATCGCCCTGATCGTGGACGACCTGTCCGTAAACGAGGTCTCCGAGGGCGATGTCACCGTGATCCTGGACAAGACCCCCTGCTACGGCGAGGGCGGCGGTCAGATCGGTGATACGGGCCGCATCGTGGCCGAGGGTCTGAACCTGACCGTCACCGACACCCAGAAGTCCGACGGTGTGTACATCCACATCGCCACCGTCGAGGAGGGCAGCATCAAGGTCGGCGATACCGTCTCGGTATTCGTGGACTCCGCCCGCCGTCTGTCCATCATGCGCAACCACTCCGCCGCTCACCTGCTCCAGGACGCTCTCCGCGCTGTGCTGGGCAACCACGTTGAGCAGGCAGGCTCCTACGTTTCCGACAGCGTTTGCCGCTTCGACTTTACCCACTTCGCCGCGCTGACCGCCGATGAGATCGCCGCCGTTGAGGCGCACGTCAACAACGAGATCCTCTGCGCCGCCGAGGGCTCCATGACCGAAATGCCCATCGACGAGGCCAAGGCCCTGGGCGCTATGGCTCTGTTCGGTGAGAAGTACGGCAAGACCGTCCGCGTGGTCCGTATGGGTACCCACTCCATCGAGCTTTGCGGCGGTACCCACGTAGACAACACGGGCAAGATCGGTCTGTTCAAGATCGTGTCCGAGTCCTCCGTCGCCGCAGGCGTACGCCGTATCGAGGCTGTGACCGGCACCGGCGTACTGGCTCTGCTGGGTCAGAAGGATGCCCTCATCCACGCCGCCGCCAAGGAGCTGAAGGTCAACAATCCTGCTGACATCGCTACCAAGGCTACCCAGCTCCAGGGCGAGCTCTCCTCGGCTCACAAGGAGATCGACTCCCTGAACGCCAAGATCGCCGCCTCCCGCGTGGACGATCTGGTGAAGTCCGCCGTGGCCGTTGGCTCCGTCCGCCTCATCACCGCTTATCTCGAGGGCGTGGCCGCTGACATCGCCCGCACCATGAACGATCAGATCAAGGAGAAGAATCCCGATGCCGTCATCGTACTGGCCGTGACCGCAGGCGGTAAGCTGAACTTCGTGGCCGCCGCGGGTAAGGATGCCGTCAAGGCGGGTGCCCACGCAGGCAAGCTGGTTGGCGCCGTTGCCGCTGTTACCGGCGGTAAGGGCGGCGGCCGTCCCGACAACGCCATGGCCGGCGGCCAGGACGCAGGCAAGATCAACGAGGCTCTGAACGCCGCCGCAGGCACGCTTCAGGGTATGCTGAAATAATCCCGCCCCGATCTATATGAACTGAAACGGGGGATTCCGTCCCCCGTTTGTACATCCCCTCACAGGGCTGACACTAAGATAATTTGATTTCTGCGGAGGTTCGCAATATGTTTTCAAACGATTCTGTTGTACTGGACAAGATTTCGGAACTGCTCAAGGAGAAGGGCAAGCGGCAGAAGCATCTGTGCGAATACCTGGGCCTGAATCCCCAGGCCTTCACCAACTGGAAAAACGGCAGTAACGATTCCTACATGAAATATCTCCCCGAGATCTCGGAGTATTTCGGTGTGACCATCGACTACCTGCTGGGCAACTCCGACCGACGGGAGCACCCCGCCATCCCCGATGACGTGCTGGATATTCTCTCCTCCCTCTCCGAGGAGGACATGATGGAGGTCCGCCGTTACCTGCACACCCATTTCGGCAAGGGTAAGACCGACGCTTCCCCATCCGATGAAACGTAATATACTGTAAAGCAAGGAGAAAGACCATGAAAAAAACGCGCTTGACCGCCTTGATCCTGGCTTTGCTCATGGCGAGCGGTACCTTTGTTGCCTGCGGCAACACCGAGGAGCCCGAGGAAACCCAAGCTACCGTTACCACCGAGGCCGTTGCTGAGGACGATACCCAGCTTCGCGACAATCTCCCCGACAATCTGAAGTACGGCAACGATGAGGTCACCATCCTCAGCCGAAACTACGGCAGCGATCTGATCGACGAGATCTACGTAGAGGATCTCAAGAGCGATCCCGTCAACGATGCCGTCTACGAGCGTAACAAGGAGGTTGAGGAGCGACTCGGCATCAAGATCAACAGCATCCGTGAGAGCACCGAGGAGCCCATCAACAAGATCATCACCGCCATCAACAGTAACATCACCGACTATGACATCATGGTGGAGCTGAGCTGGAAGGTTATGCCCAAGTCCATCGAGGGTTATTTCGCAGACCTACGCAAGACCGCTTACCTGGATTTCGATATGCCTTGGTGGACCCAGGGCTTCAACGAGTCCGCCTCCTACCACGGCTCCCAGTTCGCGGTTACGGGTACCATGGTGCTCTCCACCTACCGCCGTACCTACACCACCGTCTTCAATAAGCAGATCTTCACCGATGCTAACCAGCCCTTCCTGTATGATTACGTAGAGGACGGCACCTGGACCCTGGATAAGCACATCTCCCTGGTCCCCCTGTTCCACAAGGATAACGGTAACAGCGTCCAGGATGAGACGGGTGACGTGTACGGCTTTGTCAGCGACACCTACATTTCGGTAGACCCCTACCAGACCACCGCCGAGCTGGAGATCCTGCGTAAGAACGAGGACGGAGACTACGAGTGGGCCTTCGACAACGAGCGCATCTACGACCTGACCGAGAAGGTCCTCCAGTTGTACTACGGTACCGATAACGGTATGTACGTGGCGGCCGGCAGCGACTTCCAGGAGGCCACACGCAGTATGTTCTCCAACAGCTACGCCGCCACGGCAACCCTCTGCCTCCAGGCCCTGGAGCACTCCACCATGCGAAACATGAGCGATGAGTACGGCGTGGTGCCGATCCCCAAGTTCGATCAGACCATCACCACCTATCACAGCGCGATGCACGACGGCTACACCGTCGCCGTCATCCCCACCACCGTCACGGGTGCGCGTCTGGATCAGATGAGCGCCGTGCTGGAGGCCATGGGCTCCGCCAGCTACAACATCATCAAGCCCGCTTACTACGAGCTGACCCTGCGTACCAAGCTGGCCAAGGATCCCCAGTCCGCCGAGATGATGGACATCATCATAGGCGGCATCGTCATTGATCCCGGTATCATCTACTCCAACAACATGGGCGGCTTCCACGCGAAGCACCGCGGAGTCATCGCGGGTAAGGTCAACAACTCCACCTCCCAGTACAAGAGCTTGTCCAAGTCCGCTCAGAACAGCCTGCGTGTCGTCACCAAAAAGCTGAATAAACTGGTGGAACAGTAATTTCCATTCATCCCGTCCCGCGGATCCTTCCGCGGGGCGGGTATTTTTTTCGCCCAACCGCTTGACAAGTCCCTGCTTTCGTGATACAATAAGCGGTGATAATTTTTTTTTGCACAAAGGAGATGCATCATGAAAATCAAACGTTTGACCGCACTGATCCTGGCTCTGCTCATGGCGGGCAGTACCTTTGTCGCCTGCGGGAACAACACCGAAGACCCCGAAGAAACCAAGGCCTCCGCCACCACCGCCGCCACCGTGGAGGAAGGCGAGACCGAGCTGAAGGATGCCCTGCCCGATGATCTGAACTACGGCAAGCAGGAGATCGTATTCATCAGCGCAGACCAGCTCACCGCTGAGGAGCTGACCAACGATCCCGTCAGCGACATCATCTACGAGCGTAACAAGCTGGTAGAGTCCCGTCTCGGCGTGGAGATCAAGTGCGTTGATGATGGTGAAGCCATCAGCAAGATCATCACCTCCATCAACGGCGGCAGCGCCGACTACGACGCGCTGGTGGACTACTGCTGGAGAACCGCATTCCGCTTCGCCGAGGGCTACTTTGCCGACCTCCGCAAGACCGAGTACCTGGACTTTGAAAAGCCCTGGTGGAACCAGAGCTTCAACGACGTGGTCTCCTACAACGACGCGCAGTACGCCGTTACCGGTGACATGACCCTGTCCCTGTACCGCCGCGCCTACGCTACCGTGTTCAACAAGAAGCTGTTTACCGATGCCGGTCAGAAGTACCTCTACGATTACGTGGAGGACGGCACCTGGACCCTGGACAAGCAGACCGCTATGATCCCCCTGTTCCACAAGGACAACGGTAACCAGGTACAGGATACCGTCGGCGATATCTACGGCTTCGTCACCAACGACTTCATTTACGTGGATCCCTACTGGGCCTCCTGCGAGATCGACATCATCAAGAAGAACTCGGACGGTGAGTACGAGTGGGCCTTCGACACCGAGAAGATGTACGACATGGCCGATAAGGTCCTGGCTCTCTGCTACGCCACCGACGGCGGCACCTACGTAGAGACCGATGACGTCAATGCAGAGACCACGGTGGTCAATATGTTCTCCTCGGGCTACGGTGCCATGTCCACCCTCTGCATCGAGCTTCTGGAGGGTGCAAAGATGAGACAGATGACCGACGAGTACGGCGTGGTTCCCATGCCCAAGTATGAGGAGTCCCAGACCACCTACTACAGCCAGATGCACGACGGCTTCCAGATCGCCTGCCTCCCCACCACGGTCACCGGTGAGGATCTGGACATGATGAGCGCCGTGCTGGAGGCTATGGCCTCCACCAGCTACAAGCTGGTCAGACCCGTCTACTACGAGACCACCCTGCGGACCAAGATCGCCCAGGATCCCCAGTCCTCCGAGATGATGGACCTGGTCATCAACAACATCCGCATTGACGTCGGCTTCGTCTACTCCCAGGCCATCAGCTCCACCGGCCGCGGCTTCCATCAGACCTTCCAGGATCTGATTGCCTCCAAGAATAACGACACGGTGTCCCGCTTCAAGTCCGCTACCAAGTCCGCTCAGAACCTCTGGACCAAGTTTATCAAGAAGATGGATGCTCTGGCTGCACAGCAGTAAGTCATCCTTCCCCCGCCCGATTGGGCGGGGGATCTTTTTTGTCCTCGGGTTCGTTATTTTGCATATAAAATCAATCAGACAATTTGGCGGTTTGTCCATTTTGAGGGCGTACTCTTGACAAAAAACACCTTTTATGTTATAATAGACGTGTTCGATAACCCTTTGCCTTCAAAAATTTTGTCCGTAGGGGAGGGGTTTCCCCTCCCGAATGACCTGCCCTACGCCGTATGTTGACGGGAGGCGCAACGCCTCCCCTACACACCCGGAAGGGGTTACCGAACATATCTAATGAACCAAATGTAATCTATTGGAGGCTATCATGAAATTGAGACGAAAAATCGCCCTCCTGCTGGCCGCGCTCATGCTGCTCCCCACCATGGCCGCCTGCTCCAGCGGAGAAGGTCCCGATGAAACCCGCGCATCCGCCACCACCGCCGCCGAAAGCTCCGAGGAAACCATGCTCCAAGACGCACTCCCCGACGATCTGAACTACGGCAGCGACACCATCGTCTTTCTTGCCAACGACACCATCACCACCGAGGATGCCGTGACAGGCGACGCGGTCAATGACGTGATCTACGAGCGAAATAAGCTGGTCGAGGAACGGCTGAACGTCAAAATCGACTGCATCCGTGACGGAAACGCCATCGACAAGGCCGTCATGTCCATCAACGGCGGCAGCGCGGACTACGATGCGCTGGTAGACTGCTGTTGGCGGATCGCACCGAAATTCACCAACGGTTATTTCCGCAATCTCCGCCCAACCGATTACCTCGATTTTGAACAGCCTTGGTGGAACCAGAGCTTCAACGAGGCCATTTACTACAACAACGCCCAGTTCGGCATCACGGGTGACTTTACCCTCTCCCTGTACCGCCGTACCTATGCGACCATATTCAATAAGGCCCTCTTTATTGATGCACAGCAGCCCTTCCTCTACCAGTTCGTGGAGGACGGTACCTGGACCCTGGACAAGCAGACCGCCCTGGCTCCCCTTTTCTACCGCGATGACGGTGACAGCATCCAGAGCACGACCGGCGATATTTACGGTTTTGTCAGCAACGACTTCATCTCGGTGGACCCCTACTGGGCCTCCTGTGAGGTGCCCATCATCGAGAAGAACCTGGACGGCGAATACGAATGGGTCTTTGACGTGGAGAAGCTGAACAACGTGGCCGACAAGGTCCTGGCCCTCTACTACAACACCGACGGCGCATCCTACATCGAGCATGATGATGCCGCCGCCGAAGGCACCGTTCACGCCATCTTCTCCGCCGGCAATGCTGCTATGGCCACCCTGACCATTGAATGGCTGGAGTCGGGCTCCATGCGGGATATGCCCCAGGAGTACGGTGTGGTGCCCATTCCCAAGTACGATGTCAATCAGAAGGAATACCACAGCCAGATGCACGACGGCTTCACCATCGTATCCGTCCCCACCACCGTGGACAACGAGCGTCTGAACGAGATGAGCGCCGTACTGGAGGCCATGGCCTCGGCCAGCTACAATCTGGTCCGCCCCGTCTACTATGAGACCACCCTCCGCACCAAGCTCGTCAAGGATCCCCAGTCCTCTGCCATGATGGACCTGATCATCAACAGCATCTACCTGGACGTGGGTTTCATTTACTCCCACTCCATGAGCTCCTTCCACCAGGGCTTCCAGAAGATCATCGGCGGCAAGCAGAACAGCACCGCCTCGCAGTACAAGTCCATGTCCAAGGCGGCGCAGAAGTCGCTGACCAACCTGGCCAAGAAGCTGGATAAGCTGGCCGCAAAAGACTCCTGATGTGTTCGTACATAACTCCAAGCAGGGAAATCGGTTTCCGATTTCCCTGCTTTTTTGTATTGCGTGTGTTTTTTTAATTCTTTGGAAAAACTTAAAACAGGGCCAACTGTCATCCTGAGCGGAGCCGCAACGAGGCGCAGTCGAAGGATCTCCGCACGGGTTAGAGATCCTTCGACTGCACTCCACTTCGTTCCGTTTCGCTCAGGATGACCGTTGACCGACAACCGATAATCGGTTACCCCTGCGGCCCCTCCTGCCCGCCGTCCCCCGTGGAGGCGGCGGCGGTGTTGGGCCGTGTTTCCCTCTCGGCGGTGCGGGAGGGCTCGGCCACGGGATTGTGGTGGACCGTAGCCGAGGTGTGGCCCCCGTCGCTATCCCCCCGGCGGATGCCCTCGTGGAGCCCGAAGCTGACGGCGATGGCGTTGTTGACCTCCTCCATGACCGCCTCGTCGAGATGCCCCATCTTCTCCCGCAGGCGGCGTTTGTCCAATGTACGAATCTGCTCCAAGAGGATCACCGAGTCCTTGGAGAGCCCGACGCGGTCGGCATAAATATCAATATGGGTGGGGAGCTTGGTCTTGCCCATGCGGGAGGTGATGGCGGCGGCGATCACCGTGGGGCTGTAGCGGTTGCCCACGTCGTTCTGAATGATGAGAACGGGGCGCAGGCCCCCCTGCTCCGAGCCCACCACGGGGCTGAGGTCGGCGTAAAATATATCGCCCCGCCGCACCGAGGGGGTGTTTTGGGGGGCTTTCGGGTCTTGGTTGCGGGTTATGGGTGGCATGGTTCTTCCTCCGTATATGCGATGCGCCGCCGTAGCGGTGAGTGATGGATATGTCACCAGTAGTGTTACCGAAAACGCGCGGGGGTAAACAGGGTTATGTGGCGCGCGGACGGGAAAATTCATCGCAGGATCCGACAGGCTCCGCTCTCCGCCCTTTACTTCCAGTATATGCGGCCAAGGGGAATTTTGTCGAATCCTGCCCGCTCATTTTGGTCCCCCGATTAGCAATCTCTCCCGCCAAATTGCGAACCATCGGGGGCGTTCATGCTTGGTTCACGAATTATTAACAAAAAATCGGGGTAAAATCTGAAAAAAGGTCTTGACAAAATCGACGAAACATGGTAAATTATTAGCATCGGTTAGCACTTTCCCATGTTGAGTGCTAAAAACCGACAAAGAACACAGAAAGGCAGAGGTAAAGCTATGGACGAGATGCCGCTGGCCCCCCAAACGGCACAGGAACTGAGTGAGCGCAAAAAGCTCATTCTCAAAGCCATCGTGGACGCGCACATCGCGGACGGCGAACCCGTGGGCTCCAAGTATCTGATGGAAAGCAAGCAGATCCCCTGCTCTTCCGCAACCATCCGCAACGAAATGGCCGAGCTGGAGGCACTGGGCTACCTGGAACAGCCCCACACCTCGGCGGGACGCATCCCCAGCGAGCGGGGATACCGCTTCTACGTGGACTCCCTGGTAGAGCATTATGCCATGACAGCGCGGGAAATTTACCAGATCAACGAGCTTCTGAAGGAAAAGATGGCCGAGCTGGACCACATCCTGCTCTCGGCCTCCAAGGTGGCCTCCCGAGTCACCAACTACACCGCCTTCGCCATCAAGCCACGGGCATCCAGCATCACGGTCCGCCGCTTTGACGCGGTGTACCTGGATGACAGCACCTTCATCCTGGTGCTGGTGGCCTCCAACGGTCAGGTCAAGACCAAGACCGTACGGCTGACCGATATGCCCCCCTTATCCTCGGCCGTCACCGATCTCCTGGCCATGACCTGCAATGAGCACTTGCAGAACCTGTCTGCCAACGAGATCAATCTCCCCATCATGATGGAGATGGAGAAAGCCATGGGCAATCGGGCCGAGCTGGTCTCGGTGGTGGTCAAGGTGATCTACGAAGCCATGAACGAGCTGGACCAGGGCGAGCTGAAGGTGAGCGGCATGGACCGTCTGCTCCAGTACCCCGAATTCAGCGACCCCGACCGCATGAAGGAGGTCCTGGGTGCCATTGAGCAGAAGGACGATATCCTCCGCATGGTGTCGGATCCCGACGGAGACGGCATCAACGTGGTCATCGGCTCCGAGAGCACGGTGAAGGTCATGAACCGCTCGGCACTGGTCTACAAGCCCATCGTTCAGGACGGCAAGACCGTAGGTGCCATTGGCGTGCTGGGCCCCGCCCGCATGGATTACGCCAAGGTACTGGCCACCCTGGAGGGCATTTCGGATCACGTGGAGACCCTGCTCTCCCCCGAACAAAAGCAAATATGGGACGGCGGCCGCAAGCCCCCGTTCTCCGACGAATCATAGAAAGGAATAATCAAGATGAGCGAGAATCAAAAGAATCTTGATACCGAAGCCGTCGAGGTCCCCGAGGAGGCCGCAGCCGAGGCCGCCGTCGAGGAGATCGACGAGACCGAAGCCACCGACGGCAAGCTGAAGGGGGCCGACAAGAAGCGGCTCAAGAAGGCCGAGGCCGAGCTGGCCGAGACCAAGAAGAAGCTGGAGACCGCCGAGGCGGCCCTGGCCGAGGAGAAGGACAAATACCTGCGGATGCTGGCCGAGTATGACAACTTCCGCCGACGCACCGCCAAGGAAAAGGACGCGATTTACGGCGATGCCACCGCCGAGACCGTCAAGGGTCTGCTCCCCATCGTGGACACCCTGGAGCGGGCCGCCGCGGGGCTTTCCCCCGAGGATGCCGAGTCCCCCCTGGGCCACGGCATCACCATGATCCTCAAATCCGCCACCGACGCGCTGACCAAGCTGGGCGTGGAGGAGGTTCCCTGCGAGACCTTCAACCCCGACATCCACAACGCCGTCATGCACATTGAGGACGAATCCCTCCCCGAGGGTGCCATCGTGGCCGTCTTCCAGAAGGGCTACCGCAAGGGCGACCACATCATCCGCTACGCGATGGTGCAGGTGGCCAACTGACGTTGGCAGTGAAATATTTCTCCTTTGGAGAAATGTGAAATTTTCGCTTTGCGAAAGTGAAATTCGCGCTTCACGCGAGTGAAATATTCCGCTTCGCGGAATGTTTCGGAAGAAATTCGCCTTGGCGAATTTCATTGTATGTAAAATTTATCTATATATAAAGGAGATTATTATTATGGCAAAGATTATTGGTATTGATCTTGGTACGACCAACTCTTGTGTTGCAGTTTTTGAGGGCTCCGAGCCCATCGTTATCCCCAATCCCGAAGGCGCGCGCACCACTCCCTCCGTGGTCGCCTTCTCCAAGACCGGCGAGCGTATGGTCGGTCAGGTGGCAAAGCGTCAGGCCATCACCAACCCCGACCGCACCATCAGCTCCATCAAGCGTCACATGGGTACCGCCTTCAAGACCACCATTGACGGCAAGAACTACACCCCTCAGGAGATCTCGGCTATGATCCTGCAGAAGATGAAGGCCGATGCCGAGGCTTACCTGGGTACCACCGTCACCGATGCCGTCATCACGGTTCCCGCTTACTTCACCGACGCACAGCGTCAGGCCACTAAGGACGCGGGTAAGATCGCAGGTCTGAACGTTCAGCGTATCATCAACGAGCCTACCGCCGCCGCTCTGGCTTACGGTATGGACAAGGAGAACAACCAGCGCATCCTGGTCTTCGACCTGGGCGGCGGTACATTCGACGTATCCCTGCTGGAGATCTCCGACGGCGTATTCGAGGTTCTGGCTACCGCCGGTAACAACCGTCTGGGCGGTGATGACTTCGACCAGCGCATCATCAACTGGATAGCCGACAAGTTCCAGAAGGAGAACGGCGTTGACCTCCGCGGCGACAAGATGGTCATGCAGAGACTGAAGGATGCCGCCGAGAAGGCCAAGATCGAGCTCTCCGGTATGACCCAGTCCGACATCAACCTTCCCTTCATCACCGCCACCGCCGCAGGTCCCCTCCACTTCGAGGCTACCCTGACCCGCTCCGAGTTCGACCGCATCACCTCCGACCTGGTCGAGGCCACCATGGGCCCCACCAAGCAGGTCATCCGTGACGCAGGCGTAAGCGTTGACAAGATCGACAAGATCCTCATGGTGGGCGGTTCCTCCCGTATCCCCGCCGTGCAGGAGGCTGTTAAGAAGTACCTGGGCAAGGATCCCTTCAAGGGCATCAACCCCGACGAGTGCGTAGCCATCGGTGCCGCTATCCAGGGCGGTGTCCTGGGCGGCGACGTCAAGGATCTGCTCCTGCTGGACGTTACCCCCCTGTCCCTGGGTATTGAGACAATGGGCGGCGTGTTCACCCGCATCATCGACCGCAACACCACCATTCCCGTCAAGAAGAGCCAGGTATTCTCCACCGCCGCTGACGGTCAGACCTCGGTTGAGATCCACGTCCTGCAGGGCGAGCGCGAGATGGCCGCTTACAACACCACCCTGGGCCGCTTCTCCCTGGACGGCATCGTTCCCGCTCCCCGCGGTATTCCCCAGATCGAGGTAACCTTCGACATCGATGCCAACGGTATCGTCAACGTCACCGCTTGCGATAAGGGCACCGGTAAGGAGCAGCACATCACCATCACCTCCTCCTCCAACATGAGCCAGGCCGACATCGACAAGGCGATCCGCGACGCGGAGCAGTTTGCCGAGGAGGACAAGAAGGCCAAGGAGGCCGTCGAGGTCAAGAACCGCGCCGACTCCATGATCTTCCAGTCCGAGAAGACCCTGAATGACCTGGGCGACAAGGTCTCCGATGCCGAGAAGGCAGAGGTTCAGGCCGCCATCGAGAAGCTGAAGTCCACCGTAGCCGGCGGCAACACCGAGGACATCAAGGCCGACACCGAGGCGCTGGAGAAGTCCTTCTACAAGCTCTCCGAGAAGCTGTACCAGCAGGCTAACCCCCAGGGTGATCCCAACATGGGCGGCGGCTATGACCCCAACATGGGCGGTAACGGCGGCAGCGACGGCACCTACTACGACGCTTCCTACGAGGACAACACCAACAAGTAATTTTCATCCCGCCGACAGGCGAAAAACAACCGAATACAGCGGGAAAGGGTCGAATTTTGGCCCTTTCCCGCGTGGTGGTTTTCTGAAAATGCAAAATGCAACCTGCAGAGCGGCATCTGTTCTGCACGTTGCACTTTGCACTTTACCCATCACTTTACATACATATGGCGCAGGTCTCCTGCGCGCAGAAAGGAAATCCACATGGCACAAAGAGACTACTACGAGGTCCTGGGCCTCGATAAAAGCGCGGATGCCGACGCGATCAAGCGGGCATACCGTCAGCTGGCCAAGAAATACCACCCCGATCTGAACCCCGGCGATGCCGAGGCTGAAAAGAACTTCAAGGAGGTCAACGAGGCCTACTCCATCCTGTCCGATAGCGAGAAGAAGGCCAAGTACGATCAGTTCGGCCACGCGGCCTTTGATCCCACCGCGGGCGGCGGCTACGGCGGAGGCGATTTCAGCGGCGGCTTCGGAGACTTCGGGGATCTGGGCGACATCTTCGGAAGCATCTTTGGCGGTGCCTTCGGAGGCGGCGGTACCCAGCGGAGAAACGGTCCCCAGCGGGGCGACGACGTGATGGCACGGGTGACCCTCACCTTTGAGGAGGCCGCCTTCGGCTGTAAGAAGGATGTCAACTACAACCGCCTCCACAAGTGCCCCTCCTGTAACGGCTCGGGTGCCGAGGCGGGCACCTCCGCCGAGACCTGTCCCGACTGCCGCGGCTCGGGCCAGCGGGTGGTGGTCCAGCGGATGGGCGGTATGTCCTTCCAGTCCAAGACCGCCTGCGAGAAGTGCCGCGGTACGGGTAAGTTCATCAAGTCCCCCTGTCAGAAGTGCCGAGGCTCGGGCTTGGAGCGGGAGACCCGCAAGCTGACCGTCAACATCCCCGCCGGTATCGACAACGGCGAGCGCATCGCCCTCCGCGGTCAGGGCTGTGAGGGCCGCAACGGCGGTCCCGCAGGCGATCTCATCATCGAGATCACGGTCCGCTCCCACAGCGTCTTCGAGCGGGACGGCGTGAACATTTACTGCGAGGTCCCCGTGACCGTCGCGGAGGCCACCCTGGGTGCCGAGATCGACATCCCCACCCTGGAGGGCACCATGAAGTACACCATTGAGGAGGGCACCCAGCCCGGCACCGTCTTTACCCTGCGGGGCAAGGGTATTCCCTACGTCAACAACCAGAGCGGCCGCCGCGGCGACCTGATCTTCACCGTCAACGTAGAGATCCCCCGAGGCCTGTCCGAGAAGCAGAAGGACGCCATGCGGGAATTCGCGGAGGCCTGCGGCGACAAGAACTACGCCAAGAAGAATAAGTTTACCAAGAGCAGTAAGAAGAAGGAGAAGTAACATGACCGATATGGAAAAGCGCGTGGACGAGGACTACGTCTGCGAAGACTACGGCGATATCAAGCAGTGGACCCAGATCAAGGTGACGGTTCCCCTCCCCGAGCTGGACGAGCTGGTGGCCGTCATGAGCATGATCAACAACAACCTCATGATCGAGGACTACAGCGACATCGACGTGAATCTCAAGACCTGCTACGGCGATCTCATCGACGAGAAGATCCTGAACGCCAACAAGGACCGCGCCTCGGTGTCGGTCTACATCCCCTCCGACCGCTCCTATATGGATGACCTGGCCTTCATCCGTCAGCGCACCGCCGAGCTGTCCCTCCAC
>CAYRTP010000006.1:0-1857 GCA_964427175.1 uncultured Clostridium sp.
TTGAATACAGCCCCATATACCAATGGGGCAGGGGCCCCATGGTGATGCCCCCTATAGTCCTTGGTATCCTCTCGCAGCCCCCATAATCCTTTTTTAAAGTTTTTTGGAGTCTTGAACCTTTTTTTCAAAAAAGGTTCAAGATGCCGGAGGCACGCTCCCCTTTCAAGTTTTTGAATTAGTACTATTACGCGCCGCTGGCGCACATCAAGGAGGTTCCTATGAACACACAGAATCGCAGAGTCGTGGTTACGGGCCTGGGGGCCATTACCCCTGTGGGCAAGAACGTGGCCGAGACCTGGGAGGCGCTGAAGGCAGGTGTCAGCGGCATCGCCCCCATCACTCTTTTCGACACCACCGACTACAAGGCCAAGCTGGGAGCCGAGGTCAAGGACTTCAATCCCCTGAATTATATGGACAAGTCCGAGACCCTGCGTACCGACCGCTACACCCAGTTCGCTCTGGTGGCCGCTGAGGAGGCTATGGCCGACAGCGGCATTCTGGGGCAGGTGGAACCCGAGCGATTGAGCGTCTACATGGGTGTGGGCATCGGCGGCATCGGGACCTTTGAGACCGAGCACAGCAAGCTCCTGGAGAAGGGCCCCCGCAAGGTCTCCTCCCTGTTCGTTCCCATGATGATCCCCAACATGGCGGCGGGCATGATCGCCGTGAAGTACGACTGCCGCGGCTCGGTGATGCCTGCCGTGACCGCCTGCGCCTCGGGCTCCAACGCCATTGGCGAGGCTATGCGTCTCATCCGCCACGGCTACGCCGACGCGGTCATCACGGGCGGTGCCGAGGCCGCCATTACCCCCGTAGCCATCGCGGGATTCGTCAACATGAAGGCCCTCTCCACGTCCGAGGACCCGAACGCCGCTTCCCTGCCCTTCGACAGCCGCCGCGGCGGATTCGTCATCGGCGAGGGCGCGGTTACCCTGGTTCTGGAGGAGTACGAGCACGCCAAGGCCCGCGGGGCCAAGATCTACGGCGAGGTCTGCGGCTACGGCACCACCTGCGACGCTCACCACATGACCGCTCCCCATCCCGAGGCGCGGGGCGGCGCGCGGGCTATGGCCGATGCCATGGCCGAGGCGGGCTACGCCGACACCGACCGCGTTTATATCAACGCCCACGGCACGGGTACCCCCATGAACGACAAGGTGGAGATCATGGCCATCAAGAAGGCTTTGGGGGAGGAGGCCGCACGACGGGCCGTGGTCAGCTCCACCAAGTCCATGACGGGGCATATGCTGGGCGCGGCGGGTGCCATCGAGGCCCTGGCTTGCCTCTTTGCCCTGAACGAGGGGATCATCCCCCCCACCATCAACCTCACCGAGCAGGATCCCGTCTGCGATCTCAACTGCGTCCCCCAAAAGGCTCTTGAGCAGGAGATCGACCTGGCCCTGTCCAACTCCCTGGGCTTTGGCGGTCACAACGCCTGCCTGGCATTCAGAAAGGTCACGGTATAAGCCATGAAAGAAACCGATATTCGCAAGTACGCGGAGCTCATGAAGGAGCTGGACCTCACCGCCTTGGAGATCACCGAGGAGGGGGGCACCGTCCGCATGGAGCGTACCCCACCCGCCGCCATCCGTGAGCCTATGGTCATTCAGACGGCGGCTCCCGCCGCCGCTCCCGATGGCGAGGCCGCAGCCGTTCCCACGGCTCTTGACGGTACGGTCAAGGTCACCTCCCCCATCGTGGGTGTATTCTACGCCGCGCCTGCCGAGAACGCCGAGCCCTTCGTCTCCATGGGAGATCGGGTGCAGAAGGGACAGACCCTCTGCATCATCGAGGCCATGAAGCTGATGAACGAGATCACCGCCGAGGAGGATGGGATCATCGAAAAGATCTGCGTTA